>CAJXMN010000034.1 GCA_913056215.1 uncultured Flavobacteriales bacterium
ATCGATTGTAAATTGTTCGACTGCTGCTAAAAATGGTTCTAATGCTTTTTCTTGATATTTGCTGTTGAGCAGCTCGTAATATTTGGCGGTAGCACAATAATAAGGGAATTTGACTGCGGCTGAAATAGGTGTATCTGAATTAAAAACTTTATAGTCTGCCGGAGAAACCATGATGACACCGTTGAGGTACATCCATTGTTGCTCTTGCAATGCCAGGGCCAGTCCAGCCACGCGCGTCCCTCCATAACTTTCACCGATTAAATATTTCGGCGAGCGCCATCGGTCGTGACGAGAGACAAAAGTGTTGAGCCATTCGGCAAGGTAACTGATGTCGGCATTGATTCCAAAAAACTGATCCCGATCTACCTCTTTTCCGGACATCGGGATTGTTCTGGAAAATCCTGTATTTACCGGATTAACAAATAGAATATCAGCAACATCGAGAACAGAGTGCGGGTTATCTTTGATTCCGTAGGGTTGCACAGGAAACCCTTCTTTATCAATATGAAGAAGTTTTGGACCGGAATAGGCCATGTGCATCCATACAGAGGCCGATCCAGGACCTCCATTAAATGAGATTAATAGCGGTCGTTGTTTGGAATTTTTATCATTGGTGCGCTGGTAGTAGGTATAATTCAGGGTGGCTATTGGAGCACCTTCTTTATTCCAGACAGGTTGGTTTCCAATTTCTGCCTTATATTGAATACTTTTTCCTTGAATTTGTGTTGTGTGTTCGGTTGTGATTGATGTATCGGTGACCGGGGCAATATGATTTTCCTGACTAAAGGATGTCAAAGCAATTAAAACGGCCAGATATGTGAGAATTGATGAATTCATGATTCTAATATTTGATAGATCGAAGATATAAAATTATTGCTAGAAGTGTAATGAATGTAGCATAAAGCCCTTCTGATTGTTATCAAGGTAAGGATAAACGCTGCATTTTGAGTAAATTTGTATGAAAAGTAAGGTTATGCGTTTATTTGCTGTCGTTGGAATTGTTGTCGTTGGAATTATCATTGCTTATATTCTTTCGAAGTCTCAACTTGAAGAAAAGCAGTTGCCCGTTATTCAGCCAAAAGACCTCAAATCAGATATGGTGAATCCAGATTTATTAGAGGTAGGAATAGGTCATCGTATAGGTTCTTTTGCTTTCCAAAATCAAAATAATAAGACCATCACTCGCGAAACGGTGAAAGGAAAGGTTTTTGTTGTGGAATATTTCTTTACGACATGTGGAACGATTTGCCCGAAAATGACGGAACAGATGACGCGAGTCCAACAACGATTTAAGGACAACGACGAACTTAAAATTCTCAGTTTTACAGTAAATCCAGCGATTGATACAGTTGAAGTGATGAAAGCTTATGCGGAAAAACACGGAGCTGTTGATGGTCAATGGCATTTTTTAACAGGTGAAAAAGAAGCGTTGTACGATTTGGCCCGCAAATCATTTTTTGTATTGAAGCCTGCCGAAGCAGCTAATTTGGGAGATGCCGGGTCTGACTTTATTCACACGAATAACTTCGTTTTAGTTGATCGGGAATTGCGTATTCGCGGCTACTACGACGGGACGAGTATCAGTGAAGTGAATGAACTGATGGATGATATAGACTTGCTATTAAATGAAAAATAGGTACTCATCGAGCACCTATTTATAAGATAAATTTATGTATGTCAGCTTTAGCGCTGAGCGAGATCGTCTTGTTCTATTTCTGTTGAATTGTCGCTGTAAGCATCACAATGTGCTTTTGATGATCCACAAGATGCTAAAGAGATTAAAAATAATCCGACAAGTGCCCAGGGCATAAGTTTTTTCATAGCTTTTTATTGTTTTGTTGTTTGTTTGATGAGGTAAATATATGGAATATCAATTAACTAGAAGAAAATTCTTCGATCAAATTTGAAACCAGGTCTTTTAAATATTCGTTATTTGTATGCGTTAACAACTTCGTAATGACACGTATATTCTTAACTATAGTTCTATTTATTGCTTTTGTATCCAAGGCACAGGAAGAATATGTATTGTCATTTACAGAACATCATTTTCCCGAACAAGAGCGCTGGAGCGGAAAAACCTTTGATGATAGCCTAAGTGTATTGGACTTTTTGGAGCGTAAACGGGTGCGCCATGTTCGAAAGGGATTTGTTTTGGCGAACATCGATCGTATTCAATGGTCAGCAGATACGGTCAAAGTCCATTATTTTAAAGGGCCAGAATTCCAGTCAATTGTCGTTCATGTACCCGATTCCACGCGCAGCATCGTACAACGTATTCCAGGTGTTAATGAACGTATGCTTAGACGTACGAATTTTACGGCAAATGCGGTCGGTGAAATTTTAAAAGATGTGGGCGATCACTTGCTTACACATGGTTACCCCTTTGCACGTGTTTACTTCTCAGTGGAACAAATTACAGCGAAACAGTCGATCGTTAATTTGATGATTGAAAGAGGTCCGTTAGTCAAAGTAAAAGAGATTCATATTAAAGGATCCACGGAGGTGCGAAAAAAGTTTTTAACGAATGCTATTGCCATACAAGAAGGAAATTTATACGATCAGAAGAAATTTACACGAATCAGTCTGCGCCTGGAACAAATTCAATTTTTGGATGAAATACGGAAGCATGAATTATTATTCACTCCAGAAGGTGTGGAATTGTTTCTTTATCTGGAAAGCAATCCCGTCAGCCTTGTAAACGGAATCGTGGGTTTGCAGCCCGACCCCGTCACCAATGAAAATACGATTACGGGCGATGTTCGGTTAAAATTACAAAATGTCTTGCATCGCGGTGAAGTGTTGGATATCAATTGGAGAAGTTTACAGCCAACAACACAGGATCTCGAAATGAAATTTGCTTTTCCGTTTTTGTTCAATACGCCTTTTGGTATCGACAGTGAGTTCAAATTGTACAAACAAGACAGCTCCTTTCTATCAACTCGTTTGAATCTAGGCATTCAATATTTTTTACCCGGCGGTAATTACGTCAAAATATTTTATGAATCGGATAATTCGAACTTGCTCAGTGGCGCTGAAGACAATAGTTTTTTGGAGGACGACTTTTCTTCCGTGAGCACGAACCGTTACGGTCTGGGGTTATATCGCAGACAGCTCGATTATTTACCGAACCCTTCAAGAGGGTTTGAGTTGGATGTCCAGGGTGGTCTCGGACGACGGGAGCGCCTCAGGGAAGATGCAGATTCTACTGCTGTCACAACGACTTTTTCTACGACATTAAATGTAGCTGCTTACATTCCCTTTTTTCAGCGACATGTGCTGCATCTAGCCAATACGACGCGTGCCTATTATGCACCAGAAATTTTTAAAAATGAAGCGCTTCGATTTGGAGGGTTAAAAACGCAGCGAGGTTTTAACGAGGAAGAACTGCGTGCTACCACCTTGTCAACTTTCACGATAGAGTACCGTTTTTTAGTTGACCGAAATTCACATGCTTTCGCTTTTTTTGATCAGACTATTTATGAAAATACTTCAGTGGATTATGAAAAAGATACGCCTTTTGGTTTTGGAGCTGGATTCAGTTTTGGAACAAACCTCGGTATTTTTTCAATTTCGTATGCGATCGGTCAGCAGTTTGACAATCCCATTTTAATTCGCGACGGAAAGGTTCATTTTGGCTATGTGGCTTTTTTCTGATTGTTAAAGTTGTGAAAGAGGTTGTGTATCGACTCGAAGCATATTTTCCCTTCATTAACGTAAAAAAGACCGCCCCATGAAGGAACGGTCTTCAATCTGTTCGATTCTATAATTCATTAACAGAATGTATTAACCCGTATTATTCAGCAATCTTAGTTAATTCATACATTAAATAGTTTACAGAACGTGTGTTAAATCAAAAAATGATCTTTTTTACTCACCCTGATTTTGGGAATTTATATTCTGCTACGATTTTGATTTCATTTTGATCTATTTGTCGTTATAAGCCCCGCAAAATATACTTATATTCTCTTGGAGCCTATGCCTAAAATAGTTTCAAAATGAAAGGCATGAATAACACGAGTTAATCACTAATTACGACGGTGCTGCGGTTTCTTGGATCGGTGTTTTTTATTCCGGTGATGCGCAGGTCTTCCCGTTTTTTTTGGAATAGTGGCGTCGACATCTACCAGTGGAAATGGGTGTCCGTCAACAACTTTTATTTTCTTTTTAATCAGCTTTTCGATGCTTTTAAGATATGGTTTCTCGGTGGCGTCACAAAATGCAATGGCTGTTCCTTCTGACCCTGCTCTTCCCGTTCTTCCGATGCGGTGCACATAACTCTCAGCAACGTTAGGTAGCTCAAAATTAATGACGCAAGATAAATCGTCAATATCGATTCCTCGTGCAGCGATGTCGGTGGCAACGAGCACGCGAATCACATTATCCTTGAATTGTCCGAGTGCTTTCTGTCGTGCATTTTGAGATTTATTACCGTGTATTGCGGCAGCTTTAATGTTATTTTTGTTGAGTACTTTTACTACACGATCGGCACCGTGCTTGGTTCTTGTAAAAACCAGTGCGTTATCAATTTCTTCATGTTCCAACAGATGAATCAGCAGTTTTCTCTTGTTGCCTTTATCAACGAAATAAATGGATTGGTTGATCTTTTCAGCAGTAGATGATTTTGGTGTTACCGCAATCTCTGTGGGTTGGTGCAATATTTCATTTGATAATTTGATAATATCAGGAGCCATTGTTGCAGAAAAGAACAATGATTGACGTTTTTTAGGCAATTCTCTGAGAATCTTTTTTACGTCATTGATGAACCCCATATCGAGCATTCTATCTGCTTCATCCAATACGAAATGTTCAATGTCTTTTAACGAAATAAAGCCTTGTTGCATCAGGTCTAATAAACGACCTGGTGTAGCAACGATCACATCAGCTCCATTTTTTAAAGCAGAAGTTTGCTTGGCTTGTTTTACTCCACCAAAAATCACTACACAATTCAGTTTGGTGTATTTGCCGTACGTTCTGAAACTTTCACCTATTTGAATGGCGAGTTCGCGGGTAGGTGTTACAATTAAACCGCGCACTTTTCGTTGGCGATCTTCTGCTTTTTTCTTTCCAATGAGTTCTAACATGGGAATTGTAAACGCTGCTGTTTTACCAGTACCTGTTTGTGCACAACCCAAAACATCTTTGTTTTTTAATGCGATCGGGATAGCTTGTTCTTGAATAGGGGTAGGTGAGGTGTAACCTGTTTCCTCCAGTGCCTTCATAAGCGCTGGCGACAGGTTCAAATCTTGAAATGTCATATATATGTATACTTAATTAACTAATCGTACTCGCCGTATGCCAGTACAATTTGCTACAAAGGTACGAGAATTTATTGGTTTATCTTATTTGACCCAGTACTGCTGTAATTTCCCTGATGAAGGGCGCGGTGCATCAGCATCGATCAATTCAAATTTTTCGTTTAGAACGAGATACCTGGGAATTGTCTTAACTTGATAGTCTTTGATTTGCTTCGCTACTTTTTTTGATAAGAAGATATTATGGGAAAACCCTTCATTTGTTGCCATTTTCCTCCAGGCATCTTCTTTGCAGTAAACACCAACACTCACGAAATTTATGTCCTCTCCATATTTTTTTTCTAATTCTTTATAGGCCGGAAACTCCGCTTTACAAGGTCCACACCATGTAGCCCAAAAATCAACAACGATGATCTTTCCTTTATAATCAGATAACGAGGTTTTATTTCCTTCAAGGTCTATGCCTGTGAAATCAATCGCTTCTTTACCAAGGAGCGGTTTCATTTTTTTCTGGAATTCGATTTTTCCACGGATGTAGCGTTTGAGCATTGTTGCGCTCATTTCTTTTTGTTTGATCAAGCGGTCTCCATAATCTTTAAATTCAGGTATTTCTTCTTGATAGCTTTCCACTATATCGATATATGCTTTGGCTAACTCGTCATTTTTTGAAAATATTTTAGTTGAATCCGTTGGGTCGTTCTTGACAAGGTCGTTGATAACTTTAGAATGGTTTTCTCCAATGAGTGCCAGCACTGCTACAGCATTGTTTTTCTCGGCACCTCTACCATAAAAACGAAGTGTTTCATCAAACATCGCGGTATTAAGAGTTAAATGAACGGAATCTTCAGGAGCCAACAGCACTTGAGCATATTCGCTTCCATCGTACAATGAAACATGAGTTGTTGCGTCTACTTTTGTTCGCAACACAAATCTACTTCGATCATCCAGCGTTGCGGAATCGAGCATGATTCGTTTAGTCTTCCCATTAACATCACCTTTAAAACCTTGTAAATAAACCTTGTCGTTATTTGGATTGGTAATCTTACCAGTAAGTACTGAATTATTCTGAGCAAAAACGATAGATAAAATAAAGCTGAATAGTAAAGTTAGTTTGTAACGAGTCATAGTATTTTTTTTGTTGCTCAAATTTAATAAAATACAATCGTATAACAATTAATGGATGAAAAGCTGACCAATTAGAAATGAATATCCATCGGCGAGGGATTCATTCCTCGGCGAATAGGACGTATACTATTCTCATAGTGGTTCCAGCCACTTATGAAATGAAATAATTCTTAGAAAATAGTTAAGCCGTTAAAACGGCTGAAAAAATAGAAAATAGCCTCCATTGCAAGCGGGATGAATCCCGCAGCAATGGGGCTTGATTATAAAATCAATTTCATTTCAACAATTCATCGTCTTTTGGATCTAGATCATGAAACTTTAAAAAGCTTTTATACTCCTCGTGGAACGCTTGCTTTTGATGATGTACTTTCTGATTGCGGATATAGTGATATACTCGATCGCTAATTGACTCAGAAACTGAAAAAGAACGAAAGCCATTTTGCCAGGCGAATTTTTCAGGAATCAAATCATTGCTATTCACAAAATGGGAACTACTTCCCTTGACGCGTTGAATGATCTCATCCAGTGGACGTTTTGTGTTTAAAAGAAACAAGCAATGCACGTGATCGTGATAGCCATTAGAGATTCGAATGGGACATCCGACTTCTTTGAATTTATTCGTAATGAATTCGTGTAATTTGTGATCCATATCGGGATGAATCAAGGGTCTTCGGCATTTAGTAGCCCAGATCGCATGGATCCAGATCCTGTTGTAAGATTTAGGCATAATTTGCTGGTTTTTAGTTTGTATCTCTATTTAAGATAAGAGAAATTATCCAATCTAGCGAGAAGAATTCCAGAAAAATCATCAAGTTGAAAGCTATCCATCGGCGAGGGATTCATCCCTCGCTGATGGAAGCGTGATCTATATGATAGTGGCTTCAGCCACTTGAAGAATTAAAAAACGTTATTCAAAAGTAAGCCGTTGAAACGGCTAGAGGATAGAGAAAATCCTCGATTGCAAGCGGGATGAATCCCGCAACAATGGAGGATTTAATCAAAAACTTTTTTAAAATAAATTCGAAGTGCTTAGCTGAAATATTTCAAGTGTCAGCGTAGGGGGATAAAATGAAAAGCCAATAATAAGCTGAAATAAATTCAGGGCAGGGGATGAAATGAAAAGCCTATAGAGCGAAGAGATTGAAAACAAGCTTTGGGCAGGGGATGAATCTAAAATCATTAAAGATTAGATAAGCTGAATTAAATTCAGGGCTGGGGATGAATCCCCAGCCAATAGTATCGTCGTTAAACGACGATATTTACAATTCTCCCTGGGACAACGATCACTTTCTTCGGCGAGTTTCCTTCCAAATACTTCTGTGCTTTCTCCATAGCGAGGACCTCTTTCTCCACGTCTTCTTTCGACATGTTCGTAGGAAGCTCTGCTTTGAAACGCATTTTACCGTTGAAGCTCACTGGATATTCAAACGTGTTCTCCACTAAGTACTCTTCGTTGTATTGTGGAAATTGTGCGTCACTGACTGTTCCTGGTGCGTGACCCAATTTCTCCCAAAGCTCTTCAGCAATGTGTGGCGCATAAGGCACTAACAATATCGTTAGATCTTTCAGTATCGCCTTATTATTGCATTTCAAATCTGTCAATTCATTCACGCAGATCATAAACGCTGAAACCGCTGTGTTAAATACATAGCGTTCCATATCTTCATCGATCTTTTTGATCGTCTTGTGCAATGCTTTCAATGCTTTTGGATCGGCCTCTCCTTCAGAGATATTCACGTTCCCATCGTTGTCGTGAAACAAACGCCAAAGCTTACGCAAGAAGTTGTGTACACCGTTGATTCCTTTGGTGTCCCAGGGTTTTGCCTGCTCCAATGGACCTAAGAACATTTCGTACATTCGTAGCGTGTCTGCTCCATATTTTTCGACGAGTTCGTCTGGAGTTTGTACGTTGAACTTGGATTTGGACATTTTTTCGACTTCATGGCCACAGATGTAAGTGCCATCCTCTTCAAGAATGAATTCGGCGTTAGTGTATTCCTCTCTAGATTTTTTGAAAGCTTCAATATCAAGTATATCTCCGTCTACAAGGTTGATGTCAACGTGGATGGGAAGTGTTCTTTTGATTCCTATTTTTATTTCTTGGAATCCAAGATTATTTAAATAATCTATTTTTGTTTTGTTCTTTTTAAGAATATCATTTTTACTTGAAATAATTAAATCATTCAACTCATGAATAGCCTTATTTCTTAAAACATTACTTGAAAAGAAAATGTATGGTAAATCTAATTGATCTGAAGCTTTTATACTTGATTCACTGTTCGTGGTTTTGTAATTAGTTTCCCAAACCCCCAAATAAACAAAACTACTTCTCCCCAAAATCATCCCCTGATTAATCATCTTCTGAAACGGCTCCTCAAAATTGATATAACCACGGTCTTTTAGGAACATCGTCCAAAAACGCGCATACAATAAGTGACCTGTTGCGTGTTCTGCTCCTCCGATGTATAGATCTACATTCTTCCAGTAGTCGACTTTTTCCTTACTTACAAATGCATCTTTGTTGTTTGGATCCATGTAACGCAAGAAATACCACGAGCTTCCTGCCCAACCTGGCATGGTGTTCAACTCCATCGGGTGAACGTGTGGTTGATCTGCATTATCTTTATTGGTCAAGCACTTATTCTGTTCGTCCCAATACCAGTCAGTGGCATTTCCTAAAGGTGGTTTCCCATCTTCTGTGGGCAAATATTTATCTACTTCTGGTAATTCAACCGGAAGATGATCGTCTTCTATTGTTTTTGCAACGCCATTATCGTAATACACCGGAAATGGTTCACCCCAGTAACGCTGACGTGAAAAGACAGCATCTCTCAAACGGTAATTTGTTTGTTTTTTACCGATTCCACGCTCTTGTAGTTCATGAATCGCACGTTTGATCGCTTTTTTCACCTTCATTCCGTCAAGGAACTCGGAGTTGGTAATCACACCAGTTTTCTCAGCATAGGCGCCTTCTCTAATGTCAACATTTTCAAATACGTTTTTGATCGGAATCTGAAATTTAGTTGCGAAATCCCAGTCACGCTGATCTCCACAAGGAACGGCCATAACAGCCCCTGTTCCGTAAGAGGCTAATACATAATCTCCGATCCAAATCTGGATTTTCTCTCCAGTCAATGGATGAATGACATGCGCTCCTGTAAACTGACCCGTAACGTTCTTCACGTCCGACATACGATCACGCTCGGATTTCATTCCAGCAGTCTTCTTGTACTCTTCAACTTCAGCTTTGTATTCAGCTGTAGTAATCTGATCTACTAAGTCGTGCTCTGGAGCCAGCACCATAAATGACACACCAAATATCGTATCAGGTCGTGTAGTAAAGACCTCTATTCTCGTATTATTTGGAATTTCAGGGTAGATGTCCTCCCCCTCGCTCCCCCTCCAAAGGGGGAAATGAAGACTGGCACCTACAGATTTTCCAATCCAGTTGCGTTGAATATCTTTGATCGCATCAGACCAATCAAGGTCTTCGAGTCCTTGCAATAATCGCTCAGCATAAGCAGTGATTCGCATAGACCATTGACGCATCAACTTTTGTTCTACAGGATGACCGCCTCTTTCTGAAACACCATTTACCACTTCATCATTGGCCAATACAGTTCCTAAAGCTGGACACCAATTTACCCATGAGTCTGCGAGGTAAGTCAAACGGTAATCCATAAGAATATCATTTTGCTTTTTCGCATCAAAGGATTTCCATGCTGAGGCAGTGAATTCTTCTTCACAATCGTGCACCGCATTTACATTAGCATTTCCGTCCTTTTCAAAGATTGCTTTTAGTGCTGAGATCGGTTGTGCTTTATCAGCATCATTGCAATAGTAAGAATCAAATAACTGCTTAAAGATCCACTGTGTCCACTTGTAGTACTCAGGGTTTGATGTGCGTACTTCGCGATCCCAATCAAAAGAGAAACCGATTTTGTCAAGTTGTTCTCGGTAACGCGTTACGTTTTGCTCAGTTGTAATCGCAGGGTGTTGACCTGTTTGAATCGCATACTGTTCGGCAGGCAATCCAAAAGAGTCATATCCCATAGGGTGCAATACGTTGAAACCTTTCAACCGCTTGTAGCGCGCATAGATATCTGAGGCAATGTATCCGAGTGGGTGACCTACGTGAAGTCCGGCACCAGAAGGGTAAGGGAACATTGTCAGGCCATAGTATTTTGGCTTGTCATCCTTTTCAACCGTTTTATAGGTCTTGTTCTCTTGCCAATGCTTGCGCCATTTTTGCTCAATTGCGTTGAAATCGTATTGCATTTCTCTTCTTTTGATTTGAGGAGCAAAGATAATAAATTCATTATGGTTATGTCGATTAGTCAAAGGAGAGAATGGATTTGGCAGGTGTCTATTTCTTTTCTTATATTTGTGCTATATACTGTGAAACTTAATTGGATCAGTTCAACCTAATTTACTTACGTTATGAAATTATCTAAACTATTACTTTCTATCACTTTTGTCTTTATTGTCCTTTCCTCTAATGCTCAGGCCTATTTAAAAGCTACTTTCTTGGGTACGCCTCAGCCTGGATGCAATAATACAGTCGTTTGTGAAGTGTATAATTACACAGGACATAACAGAGTTGATTTAACACAGCAGATGACTCCTATAGGTGAAGTTCATCACCTCGATACTATATATAACTTTTGTTATGGTTTAAATAATGGAGATGATCATGAATTTGATTTAGTGAGATCGAATGGATATCTTTCAACAGTATCAGGTCCCGCAGAAGCTTTACTGCCAAAGTTTGAATTTGATATTCTCAGTTATCAGGCCCCTTCCGGAGATTCGATTTACGATGGGCATATCACCATTCAATTCGATAGCATTGTAGATCAAAACCTATTTGGATATGATTTACTCGCGACAAATAGTAATCCTGATTTAGTAGTTCATAACTTTCTTGATAATTACACTGTTGAATTCGATAGCTTGACGAGAGGAGAGTTTCGTTTCTTTTTCTTCGATACAATAAACGCTTCGAATACAACTCAAAATATTTTTGTTGGAGATCTTGACCCTGATTATATAGATACAGGTTTACAAGTCTCGGTAAATTACCAGCATTCCAGTGGCAACTGCGAAGGTTTTATTGATGTTTTTGCTGTTCAGGAAAACTCGGGAAGCGACATGGGGATTATATGGGCTGATGATCAGTTTGTTAATGATTTCTCTAGATCAGATTTATGTCCTGAGATGTATTCATTTTATGCGTATGAGTTTATGAGTGGAGCTTACCTTGGCGCCCATATTGATACTTTGATATTGACCAACAGCAATAACAGCTTTATAGATTCAAGTTTATATAATACTGTTCCTGACGATACACTTTTGTACCAAATTAACAACTGTTACTATGATTACAGTCTACCAATTGATTCAGTAAATTTTAATCTCGATACAATTTCACTTACTCAAGACTCACTTACAGCACTTTTTCAGTTGACTATATTTCAACAACAATCAACCTATTTAGAAGATACGATATATGCTCATGTTGATTCGAGTACGGTGCTGGATATTGTGTTGTATTGTTATGACAGCACTGGACAAAAGGCAACTTTACCTTTTCAAAGTAAACAGTTTCTAATTATGCTTGATAGTGAAGGAAATATTAGTGGAAACGGTTTGAGTCTAGCGGCCGAAAGTATATCTACAGTAAATGTATTTCCAAACCCTGTTGTCAATAAATTAAATATTGTTTCGAAAGACAATATGATTATTGAAGCGATACACTTATTGGATTCACAAGGAAAAAGACAATTGTTTGAGACTCCAAGAACATCTGAAGTGAACTTAAATGTTTCTCAACTTTCTAAAGGAACTTATTTCTTATGGTGCAAGGTTAATAATCGTTGGTTCCAGCACAAGATTATAAAATAAGGTTAATTTCCTGGGTTACTCGGCTGATTTAATAGAATCTATTCATAATTAACAGCATGTGATATTGTTTTTTCTGAATACAATGAATTTAGGAGACGGAATGTATACACTAACCATCGATTTGAAAAACAGGTTAATACATAAAAATGTGTCAGTGATTCATTCATATGAATTAGTTGAATGTACCACTGGATGGTTAAGTATAAAAAGGCGACACTAATGCCGCCTTTCATTGCTAAAAACTTGAATAAAACTACTATCGGTGGTATACCTTATGGGATTCCATTAGCATTTAGAAACTAACGTATCCGATTTCTTGCTCCTTTATGATTATCTGGTAAGTTGAAGCGAAGAAGTATTTCTGCACCACCTCGACCGTTTGAAGCAGTCGTCAGTTTGGATACGTTAAAGTCGTAGGCCATACCGAGGGAAAATGTACCATATTCCAGCAGGAATTTTGTTACGAAAGCATCACCTAACCGATAAAACAATCCAAAAGACAGGGCGGTCTCATTTCGAAATCCCGTAATGGTTGAAGATTCAGAAACCACTGTTCGTAAATAGGTACCTGCTAAAAGTTCTTGAAATTTTCGTTGACGGTTGTAATAAATGCCCGGCATTAACGATGTTTTTGTGTCGGACAATGAGTAATTACCATGAGCAAAAGCTGACCATCGTATAGCGAGTTGGTCGTTTCCACCAATCAGGAACGATTGTGCTGGTTGATTCACATGGTAGGCAGCGATGCCAAACGTAATGGCTCGTTTGCTTAATCGGCGTGAAGCATTAGGATCGCTTTTGTAATTGTAGACGATACCAGCACCCGCGTCCAGGAAAGAAGCACTCGTCGCGTCAAATTGCTCGCCGTGTGTCAGGTTTTGATTAAAACCATCTCCTACAAATTGACTTCCCCATGTACCTGCTCTGGGGTTAATGCCTTTTTGTCCATAACCACCCTGAATAGAGAGCCCAAAAGTGCTGTTTCGATCCATCTTTAGGTGATAGGCAAGGCTTAGAGAAGCGTTGGTTGTAGTTGCGTTGGCATTACCCGCCTTGTCATGAAAAAAGTTGATCCCTCCGGCGAAAAATCCATTGGAATTGTACTTTTCTTTCAGTCGGAAATCAAAAGATGCTCCAATAGTTTCAAAAGGTTCTGCGACGCTATTCCATTGATTTCTATAATTTACGGTGGCCTGCATTTTGTTTTCTAAACCTGCAAGTGCCGGATTAACATTTAGAGGAGCATGCCGCATCTGCGAGAAGTGAACATCCTGTGCGAGACCAATACTCCCAGAAATAAGGAACAAAAAAGTTGCTATAATCGATTTCATATTATGTTATTTTAGTTAAAGTACGACGGTAATGGTGCCTGATTTTTCAACGACTTTCTGGTTAGTAAGTGTCACATTTAGTTTATAAACGTAGCTACCACCGTTGACTTTTTTAGATTTGTATGTACCATCCCAACAAGTTCCTGTATCAGTAGATTTAAATACGAGCTCACCCCAACGGTTGAAGATTTCTAAATTCATGGATTTGACACAGTTACTTAAGATGCATAACTCATCATTGACCCCATCATTGTTAGGAGAAAACATGCTGGGTAAAAAAGCTCCTTCACAAGGAAGGTTGACAAAAATTTTGGTTGAGTCACTTCCCGTACAGCCGTCGGGTGATGTTACTGTTAGTACGTATGTTGTTGTCGACGATGGTGATGCTATGGGATTAGGACAGTTATCACACGATAATCCTTCAGAAGGCGTCCATTGGAAATTCAGGTTGCTAGCTCCATTGACGTCAGTATCTAATGGGACTTCATCACCGAGATCGATTGTAGCTTGTTGGGGCTGCGTGGAAACTGGAATACTTCCAGTAACTCCAACGGTGATTGTAGTATCAATTGAACAACCGTTTTGGTCTGATATGGTTACATCATATTGACCCGGGGCCAGGTTGCTGATGGTGTCTGAATTCGTACTGTTAGTATCCCAATCAAAATTGAGTGCGCCGGTTCCACCTCCTGAGTTGAGTTGAATAACTCCATTTTCTTCACTACAGTTAGCATCAGCGACCATTGGATTTATGACGATAGGATTCGGCTCGTTGATTTCGTAGTTGGCCACTGCTGTACATCCGTTGTTATCAGTAACTGTTACTTCATAGTTTCCAGGAGCGAGATTGGAGGCGGTTGAGGAAGTTCCACCAGCTGGAGACCAGCTGTAGGTATAACCTGGATTCCCACCATTGACAGTAATACTTATACTTCCGTCTTCATCGCCTGGACACGAAATATCCTGTAGGTTATCCAAAGATATTTCTGGACCATTTGCCGTTTCAACGATCGCTGTATCCGTTGCCTGACATCCGTTTTGATCTTCTACAGTGACAATATATGTACCTGCTGATAAGCCGTTAATAGAGCTAGTCGTTTCTCCATTGGGAGCCCATGAGTAGGTATATGTGCCAGTCCCGCCATTTACGCTTACTGAAGCTGAGCCGTTATTAGTGCTGCAATCAGTAGCTGATACACTCATGTTTAAATCAAGTGTGTCAGGCTCGTTTATCGTAATGGTATCAGTAGTTGAACAGCCATTATTGTCAGTAACCTCTACAATGTAGTCTCCTGCGTTCAGATTATTTTCTGTGGAACTTGTGCCGCCAGTGGGTGTCCAGTCGTAGCTAAAAGGTCCGTTTCCATTAGCATTGGCAGTTACTGAACCATCTGATCCGCCATTACACGTGACATCACTGGCGGAAAAATTAATTGAGGGACCATTATTGTCAATTGTTACTGTGACATTATCCGTATTGACACATCCATTCGCATCAGTACCTGTAACTGTATAGGTTGTTGTCGATGTTGGGTTAACGGTATGGGGGCCGGCTCCCACACCGATTCCATTGTCCCAGGTGTAACTTTGTGCACCTGTTGCCAGCAGGTCGTGGCTGGATCCTGAACAAATAGTAACGTCAGCACCAGCGTCTACCGATGGCAAGGGGTTAACAACTACTGTAATCGTGTCGGTTGCGGTATCGCCATTATTATCGACTACATCTACGTAATACGTTTCTGTGGATGTGGGGCAGACATTATGTGGACCACTGTTAGCTGGCAAGCTGTTGTTCCAAGTCACGGTGTAGGGCGGAAGGCCACCACTAATATTCGCTGATAGATCTGAACAAGAACCTACGCAAATTGTGTCTTCTGTAGCAGTAATATCTACCTGCGGTCCGCAATCAACGATAACAGTTTGTGTAAGGGTGTCTTCCGTTGTAACGCCGCAGCTATTTGTAGTTTCGATGACAGCGGTGTAGTCTGTGTTTCCAGTTGGCGTATCGTTGTGAGGACCTGCTGTAGCGTAGCCTGTAAATCCAGCAGGGGACAACCATTCTATTGTAGCTCCTGAAGGTGTATTTTGTAGTTCTACATCTACAGATTGCCCGCAGTTAAGTGTGTCGTCTGAAACAGTCAATGAAGTATTTGTACAGGCTGCTGTAACGCTTATGTTGTCCATAATTACGTAACCGGAGCAAAACCCAGTACCGCAGGCTGGATCAAATTGTGTGTTGGCTCCATTTTTAAAGTTTCCAAGAACGATCCATTCTTCATTCCCTGTAGCGCAAAATGTTCCCGTAATAGTTGTACAGTTATCTATAAAATTACCAGCAGGATTTTGGATTTGCGGTGTCGCATTGATCGTTGAACCAGGACCAATATATTGATCTCCATTATTTTGTGTGTCAATATCAACCATTTGATCAGTAAACCAAATACCGAAGCCGTCAGTGGGAGTGTATGAAGAACCTCCGTTTTTTACATTGACGGAGACGCAATATTCTTGACCAGCAACAAGAGGTGATGATAATTGTGCTTGTACATATTCACGTGCGTCGGAGGGTGCTCCAAAAACCAACACTTTTGTAAAAACTCCCATTGCGCCGCTGCTGCCATCACAGGTAGTCTCACCAGCGTTACCACTGCAAGAGGCGTTGTAGTAATCAGGTGTTGAACCGTTGCCAGGACAAGTTTGACAGGCTGTACCGAACCAGTCCTGAACCTGTGCGTAGTCTGTAAACATTTCGCTGTTAGTCGAGTCTACGCATTCTACTGTAGTTTGTTCAGCATCAAAATTGGGCGCGAGATTTGGACTACAACCCGTTGTACATTGCCCGTAGCCAGTTAGTAGAGCAAAACAAAAACAAGCTAATAGCAAGACTTTATTATTAGTGCTATTCAAAAGTATTTTCTTATTCTTCATCATAAGGCTTTTATTTTTATCAACTTACCGTATTTAGTACCCAGTATTTCTGGACGATCAGCTATTGTTTCATGATTTTTTGTGTGTAGTAGAAGTCATCTCCGTAAATATGAAGGAAATAAAAACCATTTTCTCTAGGTATTGGAATGTCTATTTCTGATTTTTCTTCAAACTGGTGCTGTACTACTTTTTTTCCATCGGTAGAAAAGATGGATATGATTCCAGATGAACTTGATCCATTTGCGTCAATTGTAATTTCGTATTTGGTCGGGTTGGGATAAACCATAAAGGTTTGTTCAGTAGTGTTTTCTTGGAGTGAAACAGTAGTGATTTGATGGCACGAAGAAGTATCAATGCAACCAGATTGATTAACAATGACAGCATAAGAGCCATTTTCTTCTGCCTGGTAGAGTTGATTGGTTTCACCTGTTAGAACAGTGTTGGCATCGCAATCCATCCATTGGTAATCAGCATTATTGTTTTGTGCTTCTAAGGTTGCTCCATTTACCAAAACTGAAGTATCAATGTTCGGTAAAACTGTGATGTTAAAAGAGCACGTTTCAGTGTTTCCGTTGCCATCATTAGCTTCATAGGTGTTCGTGGTTGTTCCCGCAGGAAAAGTTGAACCACTTGACAAGCCACTAATCAAGGTAGTGGATACAGGTTCTCCATACCATTTTAAAATCACTTTTCCGGATCCCGACTGAACTCCTGATTGCGTACTCCCATCAAGGACTCCGTTGATATAAGAGGAGCCACCGGCACCACTTCCACCGGTCCAGCTTCCTGCAGAACTGCCGTTCTCACCAGTAAGCCCTCCACCATCGGCACCAGGGATATTTACTGTAGTTCCGATTTGGTTGGCAGCCCCTTGACCGCCACCATCGCCACCAATTCCCAAATTGCCATCTTGTCCATCATACATGGGGTCGTCATTGGAAACGCCTCCAGCGCCTCCCGCTGATTGCGTGCCACCCTGTGCCATTGAGCCTTGTATAGGAAAGCCAGCTCCGCCACCACCGCCGTAGTAGCCTCCGCCACCACCGCCACCGGTACCTCTGCTGCCACCAGCTACACGATCTCCGCCTGCACCGGCACCACCGGCAGCGACGATAATTCGGTCTGTCAAACTATTACCGCCTATGCGAATATCTGAAGCTCCTCCGCCACCACCGGCAATAGCAGATGTTGTTGGTGCGCTTCCTGCATCTCCGCCACCGTTGAAACCACCGTTTTGATCGATTGTTCCACCGCCTCCTACATAAATAGAAAGTTGGTCTCCGCTTGAAACAAGTATCTTGCCTTCAGCATAACCACCGAATCCACCTTCAATACCACCCGCGTTGCTATTGCCTTGCGCTCCGTACAATTCAACAAAAAGTGTGTCTACACCTGCTGGTACGGTAAAAACTTCTTCGCTTCCTGTAAATGAAATGGTGTCAGTGGTGAGCGTACAAAGATCAACACCTTCTGGAGGCGTATAGTTGTAATCGCCTTCACAGTTGTTGTTTGCCGCTTGAAAAACGGTGTCATCCGGACACGTTATTTCTAAGCATTGGCTCCAACCATGACCAACAACTGCAAGAGATACGAATACAAGGAGTAGACTTTTTGTTTTCATAAGTTTTGAATTTCTCGTTGGTTCAAAACTATGGGATAGCAATGTAAAAGGAGACATTAGGGGGTTAACAAAAGGGTTACAAATAAAAAAATAGCCTATACGTTATCTAAAAAAGCTTTGATATCAGAGTTTTGTGGAAGATTGAGCTTTTTTCTCAATCTGTTTCTACTCATTTTTACGCTACTGGGTTCAATATTCATAAATGTCGCAATTTCTTTTGTTGAAAAATCTAAAAGAATGAATGAGCAAAGTCGTAGATCTGTTTTGGTTAATCTATCAAATTTAGATTTGAGCCGATGCAGAAACTCGCGTTGAGCCTGATTAATTTTGAGCTCGAGCTCCTTTCTGTTCTTATCAATGAAAAGACTCTGGTTGACCAATGCTTTCATTTCTTTTAAGTCGCTGTAATCAACACCGCTATTTTGGACGGCTTTGTGAATCTCGCGATTAAGATTTTCCAAAAGTTGATTTTTTTCATTGATGTGGATAGCGAAATTTTCGATTTCACGTTTTTTAAAGGAGAGTTCATTTTGAAGTTGGTCCTGTTCCCGCTCCAGGATTTGTTGCTTGAGTGCATTGCGCTGAAGTCGTCCACGCTGATTAATAATGATGAGAACCGTCACGATGAGTAAGGCAAAAATACTGGCAATTACCGTCCACAACTTGATGGTGTTCAATTTGGATTCTTTCGCATTAAGTTCAGATTGCTTTTTGAGTAATTCAATTTTTTGCTCTTCTTTTCTCAGCTTGTACTCCATCTCTATAGCAGCTATCCTATCAGTAATCTCTGCTCCTTTGATAGCCTCTTGCTGTCGAATATACTTTTCCATGTGCATCATGGCAAGTTGATAATTCCCCATTCTCTTGTAGGCTTCAACGAGTTGTTTTTGCACGTCCGCAAGAAAGAATTTAGCATCTATGGCGCGAAAATAGTTCAAGGCCTCTTTTGCCAGTTTAACAGCTTTTTGATATTCTTTCTTTTCTATGGCGACTTTTGCCAGATTAGAGAGAGCGGATCCTATTCCGTTTTTATTGTCGATTTTTTTAAATAAATCCAATGCTTTGCTGTACTTGGTATTGGCTTCTTGAAATTGTTTTAAGGAAAAATGAACTTCTCCCATGTTATTGAGTACAGACGCTTTATATAGAATATTGCCATTGTCCTTGATGAACTCGTAAGCTTGTTCATAGTAGTGCATGGCATTTTCGTACTCCTCATTTCCTGTATATGCTAGTCCCAGGTTGATGTAGAGTCCAGCGAGTGTCATGGGGCGGGCATCTTCCTTTTTATAGAGTTCTTTTGACTGCTCGAGGTAATCAATGGCTCGAGAATAATTATCTATGCGCGTATATACATTGGCGAGATTCCCCATAACTTGAGCCACTAGAATCGAGTAGCCGCGCTTTTCAAAGTATTGCAGTGACTCAAGGAAGTATCTTGTCGCCAAATCGTAACTACCCGTCCTGTAGAACATGACACCTATTTTTTCTTTTGCGCGAGCAGCGAGAGAGTCGTGACCATCTTCCTTGAGAAGCTCGAGCGCACGTACTTTATACTTCAGTGCCTCGGAGTAGTTTTCAGCTTCATGATAATATAAACTAAGCTGATTGAGTTGATTGATTTTTTCCGGGGAACTGAGTTGTGTGCTGTTCAACTCATGTAATATGCTGTCGATACGCTGTATAGGCTGACTATTACCTTGCAAAAACATGCTGGTAAAGAGAAGTAAGATTATGATATTCTTATAACGAACCCCGAAAGGTGTAATCATTTTTTCAGCATGTAATACACGTTTGTTTGCCATTTCGTCGTATCAGTTTCTTGACCAGGATCAGTTACGTATTCTTCAATGACGGGTGAATCTTTGGTTAGGTTGTTTTCCTCTAAATAGAGATCGAGACGCTCATGAGCCAAATGAATACTGTCGTAATTTCCATAATGTTCGTATTTAAGGGCTTTTCCTCCGATAATCCATGAGGAATATGTCGTGTCAACATTTGCATCGAGTTCTCGTATGGGTACAGCAGCTGCCATGGTTGTTTCTCCCTTTTTATCATCCCATGAAAAATAGAGACCTGTCGGTGCACCGGAAAGGGTGAAGTGCTTATTCACATAGCTGTAAAGGGCAGGAAGATGTGCTGCATAAAACGATTGAATGTTGCCAAAATTGAGTTGGTCTTTGACACCAATAAAATTGCGCTTGGGGATTTCTGTCTCTTGAATAGCTGAAAAATTAAGATTTTTATTTTTTTGAATGTCTTTATCAAAGGTTTTTTTGAGTTTTTTGAGCCCTTTTTTAAAGTCTTTTCCAATGGCATCTTCCATATCCATGAACAACAATATGATGTTCCAGGGGTAAGCCATTTTCCCTTCCATGTGCCACGTCACTTTCGTTCCATTCTTCATTTCGTGAAATGCGTAATAGGTTGGGTTCTCTGATTCAAATGGCTCAACAAACTTTAAATTAACGCGTAATGTATCTTGTTGTTTATGGGTTAGTGTCATGATTCCCTCACCTACTTCTTCGTTGCCTTTCCAGTGGTAGTTGCTTCCTACTGCACCAGATTCACCTTGAATCACCACCTGCATATTGGTGTCGATTTCGGCCCATGGACTCCATTTGTCAAAATGATTAAAATCAGCAACGAAAGATGCTATTGCCTCCTTTTCACTATCCAGTTGAATCGTACGTTCAACCGTGTATTTGTTAGTTGTAAATAGTGGAAGTACAAAGAAAACACCTATCAGAATTAATAGGAATACAAAAATAAACTTGATCACCTTTTTCATGAGAAACAGTTTTTAAGTAAACAAAACTGGGGTCGCGTGCTGAGCGAGAAAATAAAATAGAAACAGAAACAAATGAAATGCGATACGCTCGTGTATCCGAAGGGGCTTAGGCAATATCCGCTACTGTATCATATTCCATTTCCTTCACTTCAAACTGCTCATTTTTGGGATCAAAAACCTTGCAAGCGTCTATAGGTTTAGCATATATATGCAGTGTCATGGCACGCTGTCGGAAAGGGTTTCTTATTTGGTGGTATCCCATACGATCGTGCATGTAAGAGATTTTGCCAGGAGCTAAATCCATACGATGTGTTTCCTGTAAATCGCCATTTTCATCTTCTTTAACTCGAATTTCTTCTACTGTGCCTTCGATTTGATATACCCAGCAATCTTGACCACCGTGGCCATGAATGGGCGTCTCTGCCTGCTGATCCCAACAAAGTAAAAGGAGCTCGTATTCATCTGTTCGAGCCACGCAATTCCGCGTATAACCCTCTTCTGCCCAAGTCGCAAATGCTTCAAACGCTTCTGGTGAGAGATCGAGTTGACTTACAATTTGTGATCGCTCTGACTCACTCACTCGATCCAATGCTTGAGCCAGACCTTCTATTGTATTTATCTTATCCATTGTTCAATTTTCTAAGTTCGTTTTCTTCTAAGCAGTTAAAAAAACGTATTTTTATCTCGAAAATAAAGAAAAATTAGCGTTTTCCTGCTATTAATCGTCAAAACTTTAGCTTTAAACGTCATTTTTATGTTAAAAAAACGAAACAGATTACAGCAATGAAAAAATCGTTATCACAATTTCAAACCATAGTAGAAGAGCTTCTAAAAGATGAGGTAGAAAACCCGATGGCCGATCATATCCCTGCAAATGAGTTGTTTGATCGACTCGATTTATCACTTGAAGAAGAACCTATCGATGAAGAGCGTTTTGATAAAGCTTTGACAGAACTAGTGATGAAAACACCGCGAACAGCCACGAATGCGTTTTTTAATCAGCTGTTCGGTGGAAGAAATGAAAAAGCTATATTGGGAGACTTGCTGGCAGTTGTATTGAATAATTCAATGTACACTTATAAGGCAGCTGGTCCTCAAATAGGGGTAGAGAAGGTCATTCTGCGACAGATTTGCGATATGATAGGCTGGGATGATCAATCTGATGGTACAATTGCTACAGGGGGTTCGATGACGAACTTCATGTCAATGTTGATGGCGCGTGATGCGAACGATCAAAAGGTTCGTTTCGAAGGATTAGAGAAAAAGCTGACGGTTTACACGTCAAAAGAATCGCATTACAGCATACCTAAAAACGCCGCTTTTTCAGGTATTGGAAGAGATAACGTACGATTTATTCCTACCGATGAACGTGGTAAAATGGATGTTGAAGTTCTCAAAGGTACAATTGCAGCCGACCAGGCGAATGGTTATCAGCCCGTCTTGGTAAATGTAACTGCAGGAACAACAGTGTTAGGAGCGTTTGATAATATCGAGGCTATAAGCGCTGTTTGCGAAGAACGAGACATTTGGTTACACGTCGATGGCGCATATTGTGGATCGGTGCTATTTAGTGATACTTATCGTCATCTTATCAAAGGTGTAGAAAAAGTTGACTCCTTCAGCGTCAACGCCCATAAGATGTTGGGAACACCTTTGACTTGTTCGATCATTGTAGTTAAGAACAAACAACATTTAAGAGATTCGTTTGCCAATGACGCGAGCTACCTCTACCAAACGGATCACGATGAATTTAATTTAGGTAAAACTTCATTGCAGTGTGGTCGTAGAAATGACGCACTCAAATTCTGGACGTTATGGAAGCGCGTTGGGACAAAAGGACTTGCATCTATAGTAGATCATCAATTTGCGCTGGCAGAAACGGCTCGTGAATACATCCGCAATAATCCCGATTATACGCTGTACAGTTTTGATGATTCCGTATCGGTTTGTTTTAATTATAAAGGTATTCCTGCCAAAGATATTTGTACGCGACTCTACGAAGAATCTGAATTGATGGTGGGCTATGGTTCCTTTCGAGAAGATGAATTTATACGTTTCGTAACGATTAATGCACAAAATGATCACGAAGATATTTTACAGTTTTTCAAAACGATGGAACAGTTTGTTGAAGACCATAATTTGGAAGAACGAGCAGTTTCATCATAAAATGAAGTAATTTATGATCACAAAGATTATTGCACTTGCGCTTTACGTAGGGATTTTATTTCTCATTGGAATTGTCGCTTCACGGCGCATTAAGGGCATGAGCGATTTCTATGTCGGTGGAAAAAATATTGGCTTTTGGGCCGTGGCTTTTTCTGCCCGTGCTACAGGCGAATCGGGGTGGTTATTGTTGACTGTTACTGGAATGGGAGCCATGGTCGGTGTTTCTGCCTACTGGGTCGTCATTGGTGAGGTGCTCGGTGTTGCCATATCCTGGCTGGTTATGGCCAAGCGTTTTAAAAGGAGGACAGATGCATATAATTCGATTACAGTTCCAGACTATTTAGTGAGTCATTTTAAAGCAAAAACGCATTGGCTCAGGGGAATAGCAGCAACAGTTTTATCTGTTTTTGTTGTGATTTTTGTGAGTTCACAAATTGATGCGACTGGAACCGCGTTTAAATCTATGTTGGGTACAGGCTATTTTACTGGTGCCCTGATTGGTTTTTTTATTGTGCTGGCTTATATCTTTATCGGCGGATTTGTCGCTGTTGTTTGGTCTGATCTTTTTCAGGGGTTACTCATGTTTCTCGGGCTTGTTATATTGCCCATCGTAGCCTGGTTCAGCATGGATTTTGAAGGCAGCGTAACGGAGAACCTTACTCAAATTGATCCTGACTTGTCCAATATCTGGGGCGGAGATGATGTACTGATGAACACTTTTACGATTATTGGTTTCGCCATGATTGGACTTGGTTTTTTAGGTTCACCCCAAGTATATGTTCGGTTTATGTCTGTTAAAAGTGAAGCTGAAATAAACAAAGGCTCCTGGGTAGCCATATTATTCACATTAATTACGGATGCGGCGGCTGTTTCAATTGGTGTTTTAGCCCGAATATTCTTCACAGAGAGTGGGCAGGATGCCGAGGCTATTCTTGGAAATGGAGGAGAAAATGTGCTCAACATGATGACTGCAGAATTTCTACCTTTGACCATTATGGCTATATACGTCGCCATTGTATTATCAGCCATCATGTCTACTATTGATTCTTTATTAGTAATAGCATCAAGTGCAATCACCCGTGATTTTTATCAAAAGATATTTAAGCCAAATGTTGATCGGAAGAAGCTTGTTAAGATTTCCAGAAATGTTACCTTGATAATGGCTTTTATCGCTTTAGGCATAGCGATGATTATGGAGTTAGTGTCACCGGAGCGCGAGTTGTTCTGGGTCATCATTTTTGGTTGGTCGGGTATTGCGGCCACCTTCTGTCCAGTCATTATTCTCTCGCTTTTTTGGAAAGGCTATTCGGAACAGGGTGCTATAGCTTCAATGATTACAGGTTTTCTCTGTGTTCCGATCTTCAAATTTGTTTTTCAGGAAATAGATGGAATAGGTATTTATTTTGAAAAATTGGACGTCTTATTCCCCTCTTTTCTGGTGTCAATGATCGTCGGTTTTATTGTTTCGAAGCTGTTTCCACCGCAGGTTAAATTAATTAATAATCAGGTTTTAAATAAATAGTATGAAAACATTAGCAATAGTTGCATTCGCCTTTTTCAGTTCACTTGTTTGGTCACAGACAGGTACGATGATTAGTAATAGCTATCAGTACGATGGTGAAACGCGCGAGTATAAATTATATGTTCCAGCTTCTTATGATGGAACAACAGCCGTTCCGCTTGTTTTTAACTTACATGGCTACACCTCCAACATGGATCAACAAATCGCTTATGGAGATTTTCGTGCAATTGCTGATACAGCTAATTTCCTGGTTATTCACCCTAACGGTACATTGGATACGGGCGGAAATCGTTTTTGGAATGCTTTTGGAGCATCAGGTGTAGATGATATTGGATTTCTATCTTCTTTGATCGACACAATAAATAATGACTATAATATTGATTTTAATCGCGTTTATAGTACTGGAATGAGTAATGGTGGCTATATGAGTTACGAGTTGGCCTGTCAATTAGGTAATCGAATTGCAGCAATTGCATCTGTAACTGGTGCGATGACGAACAATCGAATGACAGCTTGCAATGCTCCAAAACCAACACCGGTAATGCAGATTCACGGAACAGAAGATCCAACGGTTCCGTACAATGGAGGTGCCAACAATGCTTCCATACCAGATATCATCGATTTTTGGGTGCAACAAACCAATTGTAACCCTACGCCAACGATTGATCAAGTACCCGATACTGATCCAAATGACGGTTGTACTGCAGAGCATCATGTTTATATGGGCGGTGATCAGGGTGCAACCGTGGAGCTTTTTAAAATTGAAAACGGGGAACATACCTGGCCGGGGGCTCCTATAGATATTGGTGTCACTAATCACGATATTAATGCAAGCGTTGAAATTTGGCGTTTTTTTAGTCAATACTCGAAGGATCAGTTAGTTGGGATTAACACTGAAAAGAAGACATCAAAAGAACTTATCATCTATCCTAATCCCAGTTCTGGTTTGTTCGAACTGTCGACTGATGTAGAGGTGGTTCGTTATACTGTTTGTGATATGAGTGGTCGCTTGATTCGATCTGGTAAAGATTCACCCAAAAGAATAGATTTGAGAGAAGCGGGTGTTGGTGTTTATGTGGTCAAGTTCATCACTAAAAATAATCACATTACGAAGCGATTACTTGTAGAATAAGTCTTTATCGACAGTTTTGGCAAATTCCTTTGGCCTGAACTTCTACCTCTTCAACCTTAAAGCCTTTCAGTCTTATATCCGGTAGCTCCTCAACTTCAACGCAGTATACTTCATCACATTTTCGACATTGAAAATGGACGTGGTTATGTTCGTGAAGGCCATCATCATGATTACACACAGGATCACATAAAGCCATTCTTTTTACCTCACCAGGCATTGCGATTTCGTGGATCACACCATTTTTGATAAACGCTTTAATTGTTCTGTACAATGTAATGCGATCAAATTTACCCAACGCTTCTTCTATGTCTTGAGCTGAAATGGCGTGCTCATTATTTAAAAAAACTTCAAGAACCTTCTTTCTAAAAGGTGTTGCGCGCAATTGCTTTTCTTTTAAAATTTCAGTATTCATAATTGCAATATTGTTGCATTTAGTTATCTTTGTATTTTATATTGAATACACAAAAAGATGCCAACAAAAATAAGTATAATTTTACTGTTCTTAGCTTTTACAAACTTCGTATCTGGACAGAATTTAACAGGAAAGATCGTCGATTCAGTAACACAGGAGCCCATTCCTTTTTCTAGGTTGTCTGTAATCGGTTTTGATTTGCATACGGCAACCGACATGGATGGACGATTCGTATTTAAGGGGCTGCCATCAGCGTCTATTCAACTAAAGATTTCTGCACGTGATTATGAAACACGACTCATACGGATCAATCCGTCCAAACAAAAAGAGCTGACGATCGCTTTAGAAAAAGGTCATACTGTTTTTGAAGAAGTTACTGTGACGGCATCAGAAGGTCGCTTACAGCGCGAACAGATCACAGCGGTAGAATACCGATCGAGTAAGGAGCTTTTTGCGACAGGTGCGACGACACTTGGAGATGCGATTGTGAACCTACCAGGTGTGCAACAAAGTACGATAGGGGCAGGTATTTCCCGTCCTGTGATAAGAGGATTATCTGGAGCGCGCGTTGTTACCTACTGGAATGGATTGCGTATTGAAAACCAGCAGTGGGGACAGGATCATGGCATGGCGACTTCTCGTCTCGGTCTAGGAGGTGTGGAGGTAGTCAAGGGCCCAGCCTCTCTTCTTTACGGTGCTGATGCCTTGGGAGGGGTGATACATTATCGTGATAAGTCGTTTGTAGCTCCCGGGACTCGGCGTTTTTATGCCAGTACTCGCTTTGAATCTAATTCGATGGGTACGATTAATGAAGCAGGTTTTCAAACGAATAACGGAAAATGGAAGTTTAATATTTTTGCAAACTTTATCAATCACAAGGACTTTCAACTTCCTGCAGGTAATTATATGGAAAACAGTCGTTTTTGGGCGAGCAATTTAAAAGCTTCAATTGGCTACAGGAAGAACAACTATATTTTTAAACTGAACTACCACGGTAGCTATAGTCGTGTCGGAATACCCGGACACACCCATGACAAGAACCCTACAGAGGAAGAACTGACTTCGACACTCCCAGGTAGAAGGGCAGCGATACC
>CAJXMN010000035.1 GCA_913056215.1 uncultured Flavobacteriales bacterium
GATTATCAAGTTAGTATTGGTGGTGAAGAAGATGGATTCGGAATCAGTTCGAATATCAGGGACTGGAACTTAAAACAAGATTTCACTTACTATTTGAACTCTAACAATACTTTCAAATTTGGTCTTTCTGGTATTCACCATACGTTTTTACCAGGTAGACTTGAATCAGCCGATGATATTGGTTTTAATGAGATTGAATTGGATAACAGATATGCAGTTGAAATAGGAGCATATATCCAAAATGAACAAAAAATTGGTAATCGTTTTTCGTTACTTTATGGCTTTCGTTACTCTGGATTCAATTATATGGGAGAAGGGACGGCTTTTGATTTAGATGATGATGGAAATGTAACGGGTTCACAAGATTACGATTCTTGGGAAAGTATTAAATACTGGCAGGGATTTGAACCGCGTTTTTCAGCGAGTTTCATTATCAATGAAAAAAGCTCTATAAAAACGGGGTATAATCGTATTTTTCAATACATACACCAACTTTCAAATACAACCACCAGTAGCCCTACAGATGTGTGGGTGCCCACCTCTAATAATGTGAAACCGCAAATTGGAGATCAAATCGCTGTGGGTTATTATCGTAATTTTGACAACAATACATATAAAGTATCTGTGGAAACTTATTATAAGTGGTTGGATAATCAGATTGACTACCGTCCCAACGCGAATCTCATCTTGAATGAACAGGTAGAGCGAGAGTTGGTATATGGACAAGGTCGAGCTTATGGTGTTGAATTCCAAGTCAAAAAGACCAAGGGTGATTTTACTGGTTGGTTCAACTATACATTATCGCGTGCACTGCGTCAGTTTGACGATATTGATAATGGAAAGGAGTTCTCCGCACGACAAGACCGTATCCATGATTTGACAGCTGTTTTGACTTATAATATCAATGAAAAATTTGTTTTTAGTGCCAGCTTTATTTATTATACTGGAGATGCCGTAACTTTCCCTAGTGCTCAATACAGTTACGATGGTTATGAAGTACCCTACGTTGGACAGCGAAATGGAAATCGATTACCCGATTATCATCGACTTGATTTAGGGTTTACTTGGTACATGAAAGAAAGAGAGCACTTTAAACAAAATCTAAATTTTTCTATCTACAATGTGTACAATAGAGAAAATGCTTTTTCTGTGCGCTTTACCGATTCGTTTGAAGGAAATACGACGGGTCGCACACAGGCTGTTCAAACAGCATTATTTAAGTTAATTCCTTCTATTACTTATAATTTTAAAATTAAATAATATGCGGATTTTCATAAACTTATTGTTGTGTAGTTCACTTTTCTTAATCTTGACTTCATGTGAAAAAGTGATTGACATAGAGGTCAATGATACCGAACCGAAAACAGTGATTGAAGCGAATTATCGCGCTGATCTAGAGCGGGTGGAAGTGAGAATTTCGGAAACACGATCGGTTTTTAGCGCTGAAGAGTTTCCTGTAATAACAGGTGCTAATGTTGAAATTATTGATGCGGGTGGAACAGCCTCATCATTAACTGATCAGGGTGATGGTAGCTATCTATTGGAAAATTATTCACCAGATTATGGAAGTGAATATACAATGCGCGTGACGATAGCAGATGAGGTATACGAAAATCAAGATGTTTTACCAGACATCATACCAATTGACTCGTTAACCTTGGATTTTGAGGAAGAAAGCCTTTTTGGGGATGCGGGCTATGTTGTATATGTAAATTTCACCGATCCTTCCGGACCTAACTTTTATCGTGCTAATCGTGTGGTGAATGGTGACTCTCTGACCAGCCTGGGTGATCAGTTTCTTTTTGATGATTCTTTTTCCGAAGGGAATAACCAAGCCGTTCCTTTCTTTAGCTCACGTTATCAAGTAGGGGATTCCATTCAAGTTTCGCTGCTTTCTTATAGTGAGAAAACATATAATTATTACGATGAACTGTATGAAATTACCAGTGACAATGGTCAGAATGCGGCTCCCGCTAATCCCACGCCTACCTGGACGAACGATGCATTAGGCAATTTTGCTACTTACGGAGCTGATTCAGCACTTATTGTAGTGGAAGAATAGAAAATCGGAAATTATTTGGGAATCGGGCTTCGGTCTTCGGGCTTCGAGAACCTCAGCCCTCATCTCTCAGCTGAATCCCGAGGCTCTCGAGGGCTGAAGTACAAGGATATCTAACACTGGATCACTAGCGAAACTCCCTGGAAAACTGAATTTTGACTTCTACTATGAGGACCAGTTATCCTAGCCATCTCCCCGTCATGAATACTGCCCAAATCTTCGTTCATCGAATTGTTGATAAACTCCTCTGTTTTCTTGAAAAACCTTAACGGTATATTAATATGCGCCCGTCCTTATTACTGTAATTTTGCCATAAATCTAAATAACAAAAAAATGAAAAAGGTTTACGCTGCAGTTTTTCTGCTTTTAACAAATTTTGCTTTCGGTCAGCCGCTCTATGAAGAGAGCTTCGAGACCAACACCAATGGAACGAACTACAATACTTCGATTGCGGAGTTCTCAGATGGCTCTGGTGATTTTTTTATCAGAACAGATGGCTCGAATATTTCTAGTGGTTACCAAGTGACCAATATCGATGGCTCTTTCTATTTTGCAGGTATGGATATCGACGGTGAAGGAGCTAATTTGCCCGTTACTCTATCTACGGCCACTATTAATTTAGGTGGTGCATCGGCTGTTGATTTTGCAGTATCGCTAGCAGAAGATGACGAGGGTGCTAACCAGGATTGGGATGATAATGATTACTTGCACATTACCTATTCCGTGGATGGAGGACCTCAACAAGATCTACTTTGGGTAGAAAATGATGGTTCACAATTTAATGCTGCTCCACTGATCGATACTGATTTTGATGGAACGGGAGATGGTGCTGAAATTACATCTGTGTTTACTGAGTACACAGAAACCATTGGTTTACCCGGTGCTTCAACTATTGAATTTTTCTTTGAAACAAACCTTGATTCCGGTGATGAAGATATTGCTATCGATAACATAGTGGTTACAGAAAACACTGACCCTACTGTAAGCGCGACACCTACAACACTTACAGGGTTTCAGCAATTTATTGGAAACCCTTCCGCTGAACAGACATTTACCACAGAAGGATTCAATTTGACAGATGACATCACGTTAAATGTTACATCTGGAGACTATGAAATTTCGACAACAAGTGGATCGGGCTTTGGTACGACATTAACACTTCCACAATCCGGTGGGGTTGTCAATACTACAACGATTTATGTACGATTAAATGGAACTACAGCTCAGAACCCGGCAAACGGCGATATCACGATTACCTCAACGGGTGCAACAAACGAGGTTGTGAACCTCGAAGGCGAGATTTTGCCTCCCGATCCAATAGTTAATGTAAGTACGAACAGTATATCCGGTTTCTCTCACTTTGTAGGGACACCTTCAACTGAGGAAACGTTTAACGTGTCAGGTGATTTTCTTACCGATGACATCATCGTTACAGCTCCAACAAATTTCGAAGTTTCATTATCTTCAGGAAGTGGTTTTGGTTCGTCAGTGACCCTAACGCCCACATCTGGAACGGTTGCCAATACGCCTGTTTACGTTCGCTTGAACGGACCACAACAGAACTATAATCAATCAGGAGATATTGTCGTTTCTTCAACGGGTGCAACGGATGAAAATATAGCGCTCAGTGGTGAAACACTGGAATATTCACTTTATCCCATCGGAAGCGTAACGACAAATGATGCAGATGGTGTTGCCGATTCGGCAGGTGTCTATGTGGAGTTACGCGGAATTGTACATTGTATCGATTTCTTGGATGGAGATGGTTATAATGTTACATTAATCGATGGTGCTGGCGACGGTATTCAGGTTTACAATTTCGACCAGGTGAGTGGTTACAACGCTACTGAGGGAGATTCGATTGCTGTAAAAGGTCAAATCGATCAGTTTAATGGTCTCACCCAGGTTTTTGCTGAGGAAATCACTGTACTTACTCAAGGGGAAGCAACTGTAACCCCTGATTTAGTGACATTACTTGATGAGTCAACAGAAAGTCAATTGGTGAAGATGGAAAATATGACGTTGGTGAACGGTGAAATGAACTGGCCTTCTGGAGACAATATCGACATAACGGACGGCAATACTGTTTTTACAGTTCGCGTAACAGATGCATCGCCGCTAGCGAATACATCAACGCCAAATGGTCCATTCGATATAACAGGTATAGGAGGACAATATGATTCCAATAGTCCTTATGATGGAGGTTACCAACTTTTCCCATGTTCAGTGGAAGAATTGTGTAATGTAGACATCACAACGACGACGACGGATTTGACAATTGAAGCAAATGCGACAAATGCGGATTACCAATGGATCAATTGTGATGACAATAATGCTCCGATCACAGGAGAAACGAACAAAACGTTTACTGCTACGAATAATGGAAATTACGCGGTAATCATTACGGATGGTAATTGTATAGATACTTCTGATTGTGTAGCAATTACAACGGTTGGAATAGACGTAGCAAACGATGTAAAGGTTCGTGCTTATCCTAATCCAGTGCAGGCGAAACTAACTATCGACGTGCAAGGTGCTTCATTGATTAGTTTTGAAGTGATGAATGTTGCTGGACAATTAGTTGTATCGAGTGAGCAGACTGATGACGAGACAACAATTGAAACCGCTTCATGGGAGGTAGGAGTATATCTCGTTAAAATACATACAACGGCAGGAACAAAAACAGTTAAAGTCGTGAAGTAAATCGAATTTAAATTGTATTTTAAAGGCTCGGTAGTACCGGGCCTTTTTTTTGCAAACTTTTTTGAAGATAAGCTGTTGACAAACACTATGGGGAAAGATCGACAAATTGACGTAACTGTTCTGGGTTCAGGAACATCACAAGGCGTTCCTGTTATAGGTTGCCAATGTGAGGTTTGCCAATCCAAAAACCCTAAAGATAAACGATTGAGGAGTTCAATCATGTTTTCTTACGGCAAAGAGAATTTTGTGGTAGATACGGGGCCTGATTTTAGACAGCAAATGTTGAGAGAAGATGTGCGCTCCCTGCGAGCTGTACTTTACACGCACTCTCATAAAGATCACATTGCAGGAATGGATGATGTACGCTCTTTTAATTTTCTCGAGAAGCGAGATATGGAGTTGTACTGCAACACCGATGTTGAAGAAGCTCTCAAACGTGAATTTTATTATGCCTTTGAAGCCAACAAATATCCAGGTGTACCTAATGTGAACATCAATCTTATCGACACTGAACCTTTTCAGTTACCAGACGGACCGCGCGTGTTACCGATCTTGGTTTACCACTATAAAATGCCCGTTTTTGGATTTAGAATTGGTGACTTTGCCTATCTGACGGATGTGAAGTCCATTCCCCAAAAAGAGTTTGAAAAACTACGAGGTGTTAAGTATTTAATCCTTGATTGCTTGCGAGAACGACCTCATCTTTCTCATTTGAATGTGGAAGAAGCACTCGATATCGTGGATGCTCTTTCACCAGAACAAACCTATCTAACGCATATTTCTCATTTGTTTGATACTCATGAGAATATTGAAGAGAAACTTCCAAAAAGCGTTTCTCCAGCTTACGATGGTTTAAAGTTGTCATTCGTGTACAACTCGGACGAAAATTAGTCCAGTATCAACAGAATTCCTATTTTTGGTATAAATTAGATCGAATGAGAAAAATAGGAATTGTGTTGTTATTTGCTATTGTTGCAGGTTGTAATAAAGGGCCTAGCCCAGAGGAACAACTTACTGAAGACATTTCGATCATTCAGGAGTATGTTGACAACAAGGGGTGGTCGGCAACAAAAACAGCGAGTGGTTTGCATTATGTAGTTGATGTAGAAGGTACAGGAAATCAACCAGCGCCTGATGATAATGTCAAAGTTCGATACACAGGATATTTTACCAATGACGAACAATTTGACCAAAGTGATGAGAGTGGTGTAACATTCAATCTACAGCAAGTTATTCAGGGTTGGACGGAAGGAATTCCAAAGTTCAAAGAAGGAGGTAAAGGTAAGTTGTTGATCCCTTCAGCTTTGGCGTATGGAGAAGAAGGGAATAGTAGTGTGCCTCCTAATACTGTACTCATCTTTGATGTTGAATTGTTAGAAATTGTGAATTAATTACTGTTCGCATCAAATGTGGATGCTTGCACCATTCAAAATCGACAGGGAAAAGAAGAGTGTATGAATTTTAGTGGAAATTGGACCTTGTTTTTAGATCGTGATGGCGTAATCAATCAACGCAACTTTAATGGGTACATTACTTCCGTTGAGACGTTTAAGTTTTTACCTGGTACACTAGAGGGGTTACACAAAATTGCCAGTTATTTTGATAGAATTGTGGTGGTAACAAATCAGCAGGGAATAGCAAAAGGATTGATGTCGAGGCGTAACCTTTCAGTTATCCATCGTTATATGGAGGAAAAGTTAGAGCTCGAAGGTATACGAATCGATGGGATATTTGTAGCTGACAATGCGCGTGACGCTGCCAACGATCGTAGAAAACCTTTACCTGCGTTGGCTTTGGAAGCAAAAGCGATGTTTCCCGAAATTGATTTTGAAAAATCGGTGATGATTGGTGATACCGCCAGCGATATTGAATTTGGTATGAATCTCGGGATGAAGACCGTACTTATAGAGTCAAAAGAGGAAGTGAATTTGAAGGCCGATTGGGAGGTGAAAGATTTAAAAGAATTAGCAAATGAATGGAAATAAGCACACAACTGGTCTGATTATTCTCGCTTTGTTCGCGAGTATTTTTTCATTTAGTCAGGTCAATGAACACGATGATGAGGGAAAAAAACACGGTAAATGGGTCAAGTATTACGAGCGCTCTAGTGTGCCGAGATACGAAGGTCAATTTGAGCACGGTACACCTGTGGGTAAATTTACCTACCATTATCCTTCATCAAAAATTCGTTCTATTGTAATTCACGAGCGCGATTCTCCGCGATCAGAAGCCTATTTCTATCATGAAAATAAAGAACTTTTGGCCTATGGAATCTATAAAAATCAGAAAAAAGATAGCGTTTGGACACATTTTCGACCTTCAGGACATTTGAGTTTTAAAGAAACGTACGAAAATGGTCAACTGAATGGCAAACGTATTACTTATTATGGGCCTAATGTCAAACGAAGGGGAGAGCCGGCTGTGTTGCGCGAAGCTCATTACGAAAATGATCGCTTGAATGGACCTGTAGTTGAGTATTTTCCAGATGGAATCGTAAAATTAAAAGGGAAATATAAGCAAGGTCGCTTTGATGGGAAAATTCATAAGAACCATCCCAATGGTCGAACAATGATACTGGAGCGCTGGAAAAACCGCCAGAAACACGGATGGTGGATTACTTACGACGAGCAAGGTAAAGAGTTAGGCCGCGCCTACTATAGACATGGTGAGCGACTAGAAGGTGAGGAGCTCAAAAAATACATGAATAAACTCAAAGAAGAAGGTAAAAATCCGAATGGTTGATGGTGTAAGCAACTATTTTTCAAGCGATACGTTTTGTAAATGAAATGAGGTGTTTAATTCTTTTCCTGTTTTTTTTTCTAATGCTATCTACGCGATGCAAAAAAACGCCTGAACCCTATTTCGGGTATGAATATTTTCCTACTCAAGAAGGATTTTATCAGGAATATAATGTTTTAGAGGTGTTTCATGATGCCGCATCCAATCCCATTCCAGATTCCAATAGTTACCGGCTTAAAACGGTTATAGGAGAAACATTCGAGGATAATGAAGGGCGAGAAGCACGCAAATTGTTGCGTTATAAATATGATCTGGAGACAGGTGAATTATTAGATGAGCGGGTGTGGACTGTTCTTTTAGAAAATGAACGAGGAGAAGTGATTGAAGAGAATCAACGTAAAATCAGAATGGTCTTTGCTTTGCGAGCAGGTGTAGAATGGAACGTTAATGCCTATCTCCCCGAAGATGAGCAAATCGTTCACTACGAAGATGTTCACGTATCCAAAAAAACACCTTTCGGAAAGCTGGATTCAACTGTTACAGTGGAGTATGAAGATTTTTTCTCCTTGGTAGATTACCGTCGTAAGTTTGAAGTGTATGCTAAAAATATTGGTTTGGTTCATAGAAGTTTTAAGGATTTACGCATTGAAAACTTTGACACCACTGCCATTGAATATGGCACAGAAGTTCATTATGAATTAATCGATTACGGTATAGAATAATGCTCGGCAATGCTGAATTTTAGTATGGTTTTTTCGATCGGCTACTAATATGTGTTCTGGTAAGTGCGCTATGATAAATTCATCATGAGTGAGAACCGAACCTTCAATACAATTTCGGGTTACGAGTCACTGGAATCCTGAAAATAAACGGGATGTATTTTGTTATGAATAGGTTAACAGACGCTTCGGATAATTGATATAATTGACTAAATTTGTAGTCGGAGTTTGAATGGTAGATTGCTTTCAATTTTTTTGCTAAAAAAAATCTAAAAGCTTTGGATATTCATAAATAATACGTTTCTTTGCACCCGCTTTGTAATTAGCAAAACTATTTAATTATGTCGAGAATTTGTCAGTTAACAGGAAAGAAAGTTATTGTGGGAAACCGCGTATCTCACTCTAATCATAAAACGAAGAGAAAGTTTTACCCGAACTTGGTGAAAAAGAAATTTTACTTACCTGAAGAGGATAAGTTTATGACCTTGCGCGTTTCTACATCTGCATTGCGCACAATCAATAAGCGCGGAATTACAGCATGTGTAAAGGAAGCAAGAGCAAAGGGTTATTTGAAGTAGTAGATAATCTCGTGTAGGTTACGAATAAAATCATTAAAGATGGCGAAGAAAGGAAATAGAGTACAGGTAATTATGGAATGTACGGAGCACAAAAAGTCAGGTGTGCCAGGTACATCACGTTATATTACGACAAAGAACAGAAAGAATACTCCTGAGCGCTTAGAACTCAAGAAGTACAATCCTGTTCTTAAGAAAATGACCGTTCACAAAGAAATTAAATAGTTTAAGTTATGGCAAAGAAGACAGTAGCATCGATTCAAACTGGAGGTGGAAAAGCCCACACGAAAGTTGTAAAAATGGTGAAAAATGATCGAGGTTCTTACTCTTTCAGAGAAGAAATCGTTCATAACGACGAAGTAAAGGGTTGGTTCGCTAAAAAGTAATTCGCGACAATCATTATAATATGTTATTGAGCTTCTTACTTTTGAGTGAGAAGCTTTTTCTAGTTTTATAGATATGGGATTATTCGGTCTATTTTCAAAGGACAAAAAAAAGAAACTCGATGAAGGGTTAGAGAAAACAAAGGAGAGTTTTCTTTCTAAACTGACGCGCACTGTAGTAGGAAAATCTAAAGTAGATGCAGAAGTACTGGATGAACTTGAAGAAGTACTGATTACATCTGATGTAGGCGTTCAAACAACCGTTAAGATAATTGATCGGATTGAAGAACGGGTATCGCGTAACAAATATGTGAACACTTCTGAACTTCAACAAGTTTTACGTGATGAAATCGCTGCATTGTTAGAAGAAAACAATACGAGCGATATAGATTATGAAATTCCTGATCACGGCGAAGATCCTCATGTAATTATGGTGGTTGGTGTCAATGGTGTGGGTAAAACAACGACGATTGGTAAGCTAGCCTATCAATTTAAACAAATGGGTAAAAATGTCGTGCTCGGTGCTGCTGATACTTTTCGTGCAGCTGCCGTCGATCAATTGATTATTTGGTCTGAACGTGTGGGGGTTCCTATCGTTCAACAAGGTATGCAGGCCGATCCAGCTTCTGTTGCTTTTGACACCCTTCAGGCTGCGAAATCTAAAGGTGCTGATGTCGCTATTATTGATACGGCTGGTAGGCTCCACAACAAGGTCAACTTGATGAACGAATTGAGTAAGATCAAGCGCGTGATGGATAAAGTAGTACCAGATGCACCTCATGAAATTTTATTAGTTCTCGATGGCTCAACAGGTCAGAACGCATTTGAACAAGCTAAACAGTTTGCTGCAGCTACCGAGATTAATGCGATGGCTATTACAAAGCTCGATGGTACTGCTAAAGGAGGCGTAGTCATTGGAATTTCCGATCAAATGAAAATACCTGTTAAATATATCGGTGTTGGAGAACAGATGACCGATCTCCAACCTTTTAATAAACGCGTTTTTGTCGATTCGCTTTTTGGCGAATAGTATTAATAAATCGGACCTTCTGTGGAATGGTCCACAATATTAAAGTGAATTTATTTATGAAAAAATTTTTGTTTTTAGTAGCCGGAATGACATTTTTTGGTTGTGAACAACCACCAGAAAGTGCTTGTGAAATTGATTTAGATAACTCCGAACATCGTATGTCTTATGCGCTTGGCGCAGATATGGCTTCGACATTCTCAAATATACCTGATAATGTATATAACGATCTTAAACTCGATGCTGTAGAGAATGGTTTTTATGAAATGCTAACTGATGAAAAGGGGAATACTGACGATTGTCGAGATGTGTTGCAAAAAGCATTGTCCCAGTCTAAAGGAATCGATACTACACAAAATAGTTTTGAGGAGATTTCTCATTGTTATGGATCCATGTTTGGGGAGATGTTGCGAAAATCACTCACTTCAAAAAATGCCATGGAAAGAGTTGATCTCAACATCGCTAAGTGTGGTTTTTCGAGTGCACTGCACAAAAACGATACGCTTATTCCTTTGAAAGAGCGACAGAAAATGATCGCTAATTTTAATGACGATCTGAATTTGATGGCTGGAAAAGAGTTTATGGTTCAGAAAACCGAAGAATATGCGGCCTCAACAAAGGATGAAGGATATGTTTTAGTGAAAAACGAAGCTGGTAATGGTAAGAAAATTGACCTTGGAAAAGAATATGAAATAAAATATACGATGACAAATATCGTGGGAGATACTATTATTTCTACAATTACTGATCCCAAGTTAAGCGACAAAGCTAACGCGCAAGTTGTAAATGCTGAAGACGTAGTATTTCCCGAAGCATGGAAGTTAGCAGCTGAAGAAATGGAAGTGAAAGGTGATTATACGATTTACGCGCCTCACGATATCGCTTTTGGTGAAGAAGGCTTGATGCGTCCCAATAATAATGGATACGTCGTTCCTCCTAATTCTGCGATCGTTATTCACTCTAAGGTACTCGGTCAATATCCGTTGAATAGCCGAATCAAAGAGCGCGGTAGAGAAATGATCGAAAAAGCGAAGCAAGAACCGAATACCAAAGTTGGTGCTTCGGGTTACGTATTGACAACCCTTGAAGAGGGAGATGGACCAAAAGTAAAACCAGGAAGTGACGTTCAGGCACATTATATCCTCAAAAATTCTAAAGGTGAAATGATTGAGAATAGTTATATGTCCTCCATGCAGAACAATAAACCGGCACCTTCGTTTTCATTGAAAGGAGTTGTTGAGGGTTGGAAGAAGGCCGTACCGGAAATGCGTAAAGGTGGTCGTTACAAATTAGTTCTTCCGTATGATATTGCCTACGGAGAGTCGGGTAACCAAGGTATTGCTCCTTACGAAACACTGGAGTTCGAGATGGAAATTCTCGATTTTGGTGAGCCTGGATCACTTGTACAACAACGCCAGCAACGAGCTGGAGGTCAGCAGCAAATCTCACAGGAACAGCTAAAACAACTACAGCAGCAAATGCAACAGCAACAACAGTAAGTTGATGCTTGATGTAAGCAATAGTTATATACAAAAGGTTCAATGCACATTCAGAGGCATTGAACCTTTTGCTTTTGATATCGTCCGCGATGATCTTATTGATACAGTCATATCTGGAAATAAGTGGCGGAAACTTAAGTATAATGTAGAAAAAGCAATACATAATAAAAACGAAGGAATACTCACCTTTGGCGGTGCATTTTCGAACCACTTGATAGCTACGGCGAAAGCTGGCTTTAATTATGGTTTGAAGACTGTTGGAATTGTGAGGGGAGAAGAACTTCACACCCAATCGAACGTTATTTTAAAAGCGTGTAATGATTTTGGAATGCAACTTGAGTTTATTTCGAGAGACGCATATCGACGTCGAAATGAAAAATCATTTTTAGCTGATTGGCATACGCGCTTTCCAAATTACTGGTTTGTTCCTGAAGGAGGAGCAAACTTTTATGGTGCCATTGGGTGTCAGGAAATCATAAAGGCTGCAGACCAACAATATGACCACATTTATGTGGCTTCTGGTACGGGAACCACTGCAACTGGAATACTTTCAGCCACAATACAAGAGACTCGCGTTCATGCCGTTTCTGTATTAAAAGGTGATTTTTTAAAAGAAGAAATTTCAAAACTTTTGTGGTATATGCTCGCTAATGATGAGGCCGTAAATTTGTACATGGATCGTTTGGAATTGAATACCACTTCACATTTTGGTGGTTATAGTAAAACAAAACCTGAATTATTTGGATTGATTCGTTCTTTTTATGACCAGACAGGAATTCCATTAGAACCTGTTTACACGGGAAAGGTGCTTCATGCGCTCAAAACAGATTATTTGGGGGGCAGGATTCATCGTGATGATCGCGTGCTTTTCGTTCATTCAGGTGGACTGCAGGGGGGTAAAACCTTTGCGGAGCACTTGCCATTTTTAGTGGGTCGATAGTGCCATTTGAAGCTAAGACGAATTAACCGATCATACGTTTATCAAGGCGTTTATCAAGGCGAATATCGAGCGGAGCCGAGATAGAGCCGAGATAGAACCACCATTGACAGTTGCTTTTCATAAGTTTCAATATGCATACATTGATCTATTTAACCAAGCGACTTTATTGTTCCGTTTCGCAATGAGTTATGCCTTTAAAAGCAATAACCCACAATAAATAGGAATCTGATACGTTAGTAGTGGTGTACATGGATCAAGTTTGACATGTATATTTATACTGTCGTCTGCAAGCGACAGTGAATTGAACCCCATAAAAACCGTGTTATGAATAGAGTAAACCCCATTTATCATCACACTCGGAAGATGCTCGCTGATGAGCAGAAGTGTATTGCCTTAGCAAAAAATGATCCGCGCCATTTTGCGCCGTTGTACGAAAAATATCATGAACAAATTTTTCGTTACATCAATCAGCGGATGGATGATCAGGATTTGGCTTTTGATGTTACATCACAAGTCTTTTTTAAAGCCATTAAGAATATTCATAAATTTGAATTTCGTGGAGTCCCACTGGGTTCTTGGTTGTATCGTATCGCCAAAAGTGAACTCAATCAAGCGTTTCGAAATAGAAAAGCCAAACGAGCAATCAATATTGATGAAACACACGTGGCTACATTCATGGAAGTCTTCCAACAAGAAGAAAGTCGCCGCAATCGCGATCGTTTGTTTAAAGCGCTCGCAGAAATGCGAGAAACAGATCTACAATTGATTGAACTGCGCTATTTTGAAGAAAGACCGTACCGTGAAATAGGGGAAATCCTCTCAATTAAGGAAAATAACGCAAAAGTTAAAACGTTCCGAGCACTTGAACGCTTGAAGCTTTTGTTCTATAAAAATAAACGGGAATGAATAGGAGAAAAGTGATTTTTAACCGAACAGTGCCTTCTTCGCGTTCGATCAAAGAGCGCGAAGATTTTGATCAATTACTGGAGCAATATGCGCAGTCTAAACACCCTTATTTTTCACGTATTGCATTTTGGGGCACTGTAGGTGGGGCTGTTGTTGCAAATTTCTCGTTTTGTGTTAGTATTGCGAAACTTACATGAAGTGATATTGATTGAGCCTGAAGGTTCCCTAACTTTACATAGCTCGTTGCTTGAGGACTTCTAAATATCGGTATCGTTAGCATAACAGATCCAAGAACGATCCTAATTTATCAGATGTATTCAGGAAATCAGATTGCTCACAGAGCGTGATTCATTCAATTTTATTGATTGTTTATTCTAATGCATTAAAGCTTTTTATATTTCATTAGATTTGTAATGAACATTTAATAAACGTAACGTATGAAAAGGTTCATAGTGCTATTTTTCGCTTTAAGTTTAACATCACTTATTACTGCACAGGTAACGATTTTAGAGGAAAATTTTGATGCGAATGCCCTTCCGGCAAATTGGAATATTGTTGATAATGATAATCACACTCCAGCAGCTGATGTAAGCGAGTATACAGAGGCCTGGATTATTAAAGAGGATCCGCTAAACGCAGGTAATAACGTTGTCTCAAGTACTTCTTATTTTGACCCCGTTGATCGCGCCGATCGCTGGTTAATTACTCCTCAGTTCACCTTGGGGAGCTCAGGAAACTACATTTCCTGGAAGGGTTTGTCCGCTGATCCATCTTTTCCAGATTCTTATAAAGTTGTAATATCGACAACAACGAATGATATATCAGCCTTTAAGGATACATTGTTGGTTGTAAACGACGAATCTCCTGAATGGACATCTCATCTGAAAAATTTGGAGCAATATGCCAATCAGTCGATATATTTAGCTTTTGTCAATACGACGTTCGATGGGTTTAAATTATTCCTGGATAGTGTCAATATTCGAGAGCAAGATCCGTTGGCGGTAAAGGAGGAAGAAAAAATAGCACTGGAACTCTTTCCTAATCCCGTTCAAAATATATTGACTGTGAAAACTCAGAAAAACGCAATTGCCGTCTCTTTGTATTCACCGTTGGGCAGATGTATTGCCAGCAAGGAAGAGTGTAATCAAAATAAGATCGAACTCAATTTGTCTAAAATGCCGAAAGGGGTTTATACCGTCGAAATTCAACTCAATAATGGAGCGCTCCTAAGAAGAAAAGTTGTTAAGAGATAATCGTTCTTGATGGATACTGTTGTTTAAGTTAAATTTTTGACGTCGGACTGCTCCAGAGCACGTTTAACACTAGTTTAAGGCATTCTATTGTGCCTTTCCTTCCTTTTTCAGCTGCATCAAAACGGAGAATGCGGCATCAATATCATCAGAATGAACGACTACAGTGAATTCATTAGAGGTAGAAACGACTTCAACGATATTAATTCCCTCCCAAGCTAAATGCTTCAATATGAAATAATAGATTCCAGATATCTCGGTGTTTACGGTGGGGAGCTTAATAGTAATTGAGGCGAGATCTGGAGTATGCGATTTTAACTTCTCGTTGGCAAAGACCTCTTCCAGTTGTTCTTTGACAGAAACACTAGTAATGATCGTTGATTCACCGACACCATGACAAAAGGTATAAAATGGGTCTTGCTCATCGTTGAGTAGCTTCATCATCTCTGCCTGTCGTAAGGTCAGGGTAGGAGAATTTTCATAGGTAAAATCTTCGAGATCACTTCGAACGAGAAAATCACCCAGTGTGCCCATGAAATTTTTAATCTTCAGATTAATGCGGTGATAGTAGCCCGGAGACATACGTTTAATGGACATGATGACAGCCCCCTCTTTGACTGGTTTTTTTAATAAATCTTCTATTTCAGGTTTGATTTTACGAGCCAAAGCTGAAACATTTATTAAATTCTCGGTTAACGCTTCTCTTAAGAATGGAGAGCGATTGATAATCTGTTCTGTAACTTTACCTATAGAAGACATTTATAACTTCAAATTTTTACATGACTGTTGCAAAATTAACAAAATTCTATTCATATGAGGGAAAAGAACATTAAAAATTCGGTGATTAAAGGAATGAATATACTTCCGTGACTAGCTAACGTTACCGCTAATTGAAAGCATGTATGGGAATGCTAAAATACTTTCGATGATTAATCATCGACTTGTGTTGAAGGTGGTAGTGCCAAGCAAAAAAAAAGGGGGATAAAATCCCCCTCTCATTTATAATGCAGTTTTCTGAATGCGCTCTAATTTCAATTTCTGAACTAATCTCGAATTAGTTGATAACCTGGAAATTTCTGTGGATTGTAAACAAACTTAGCATCTGATACGGATTTATTCTCCTCGAACGATTCGATCGTGTAAGTTTGTTTAGTGCCATCTTTTGTTTTGGCGATGACACCTTTGAGGTCGTTGTTATTTTTCCCTACATACAACTGAATGGTGTGATAATTAACCTCACCTGGTTTCACTGGAAAAAGTTTGATCTCATGTACAGGTGCTCCGTTATAGGTCGTGGACTGAACGTACTTACTTTTAAACCCCTCTTCCCATATTGTCATGAGTTTTTTCGGGTTCATGCTCTCTTCATCATCGTAATTTACTGCACTTTGGTAAGTTACTTTTTCTTCTTTTACGACTGTCCAGTTTTTAACATTATTTGAAATGAGGACATTCTCCCCAAGGGAAGCGTAATATTTTTCACCTTTCACGTATCCGAAGCCTTTCTGTTTGCTATTTTCTCCGGTAGCATCATTTTTAATTTGCATGGTGAATTCCATATAGAATGACTTCATTTGTTTTATTTCACTCGACATTTTTTCCAGAATTTCTTCTGATTTCTTATCAGATTGAGCGTTGGTTATTCCCGTAATCAAAAGTATTGCAAAAAGTAAATATTTCATGTTATTTCGTTTTGATAGATAGTTGCACAAACTGTGCCAAAACTAATCAATTTATATTGTTTGTGAATACTGTTAACAACTTTATAACGTTGTGAAGCTGCGTGAATATTTACATGAGTCCTTTGTTCTTCAAATACTCGTCGAGTGCCATTTCATCCGGAATTAAGACTTCTCTTGCTTTACTGCCTTTTGAGGGTCCTACAATGTTGTGATCTTCCAATTGATCTACGATTCTTCCTGCACGATTGTAGCCCAATTTTAGTTTGCGCTGCAATAAGCTCGCTGAACCTTGCTGATGTATAACTAGAATTCGTGCAGCTTCTACAAAATTGGCATCAAGTTCATCAGTACTGCCAGCGCCTCCACCGCTGTCATTATCACTGCTGCTGTACTCGGGTAATCCCATAGCTTCAGGGTAAGATCGCTGTTCACCAATAAAGTTACAAACATCTTCAACTTCAGGAGTATCTACAAATCCACATTGAAGGCGAACCATATCGTTTCCAGTTGATATGAGCATATCTCCTTTCCCGATCAATTGGTCAGCTCCAGAGTTATCTAAAATAGTGCGGGAGTCGACTTTCGAGAGGACTCTAAAAGCTATTCGAGCAGGGAAATTAGCTTTAATCATCCCCGTAATGACGTTCACAGAAGGCCGTTGTGTTGCTACAATTAAATGAATCCCGATGGCTCTGGATAATTGAGCCAATCGCGCAATTGGATGTTCGACTTCCTTCCCTGCGGTCATAATCAGGTCAGAGAACTCATCAATCAGTACTACGATGTATGGCATGTAGCGGTGACCTTTCTCGGGATTAAGTTTGCGCTGAACGAACTTCTTATTGTAGTCTTTAATGTTCCGTGTTCCAGCTTGCTTGAGCAACTCATAGCGTTCATCCATCTCGATACAGAGCGAATTGAGCGTATTGACCACCTTAGAAGTATCGGTAATGATCGGTTCTTCTTCGTCTGGTAGTTTGGCGAGAAAATGTTTCTCAATTTTATTAAACAGTGTGAGTTCTACTTTTTTCGGATCTATCAAAACGAATTTCACCTGTGCCGGATGTTTTTTGTAGAGCATGGACACCAAAATAGCATTTAACCCCACTGATTTACCTTGTCCAGTTGCACCTGCTACCAGTAAATGAGGCATTTTCACCAAGTCGAAGGTGTATGTCTCATTCGTAATTGTCTTTCCGAGTACGATAGGTAATTCAAAATCAGAATTCTGAAACTTTTCTGATGCAATGAGTGATCGCATACTCACAATTTCTGGGTTACTATTCGGAACCTCTATACCAATAGTCCCTTTGCCTGGGATTGGGGCGATAATACGAATGCCCAGCGCTGCTAGACTTAAGGCGATATCATCTTCGAGATTTTTAATTTTAGAGATCCGGACGCCTGGTGCGGGCACAATTTCATAAAGTGTTACCGTAGGACCTATCGTTGCTTTAATCTTGGAAATTTCGATTTTATAATTGGAAAGTGTCTCTACGATTTTATCCTTGTTCGTTTCCAGCTCTTCTTTGCTAACTCCCGAATTATTCGATTCAAACTTTTGCAGTAAATCAATCGGTGGCAGGGTGTACTTGGCTAAATCTAATTTGGGGTCATAGGTACCAAAATCTTCAACTTTTTTGTTGACGTCGTCATCCGACAATTCTTTTTCCTCTTTTGCAATTTCAACGGAAAACTCATCACTGTCAGCCGATAAATCTTCTTGTTGACTTTCATCCGTTTTACTGGAGTCATTAGTTGATTCTTTTTGTGCTTGATCAACTACTTCTTCATCTTCAACGGAATCTTGTTCCAATTCAACTTCACCTTTATCGTGTTCATCATCAAATCTTACTTCGACGGGCTCTTTTTCACTTTCAACCTCTTCATCTTCGATGGTATTAACGATGTGTACGTCTTCCATTTCCGAGGATTCCTCAGCCGCAGCATCTTTTGCTGTCGATCCAAAATAGCGCAAATAGATTTGCTGAAAATCAGGGTTAAAGAAAGCTACGATCCCCACAAATAAGAGAACCAATACCAATGCAAAAGCTCCAAATCCGCCAAGCGTGACACTTAGCCAGCGTTGCATGGTATAGCCAAAAACACCACCCAAATAACTAACTTGATCAGCAAAAAGGCCAAAAAATATAGAGAACCAGACAATCCCTACTGCTGTAATTAAAAAAGTACGTCGTAGCGGAACGAGTCGGATATTGAGAAGTAATCGTATTCCAAGAATAAAGGACAGAAAGCTAAAAGCAAAAGATGCAATACCGAACCAGCTGTATATAAAAAGATGAGCAATCCAAGCACCAAATTTTCCCAGCCAATTCTCCACAGACACTCCGAGGTCACCAAAAATAAAATCGAAAAAGGTATTGTTTATAATCAGGTCCTGATCCGCGCGCCATGTAAATAGATAAGACACAAAAGCTATAAACAAGTAAATGGATAATAGTAGGAAAAGTGTACCTGAAATCGATTTCGCTTTTCTGCGATCAACTCTATCGTACAATGACTGCGCTGAAAAATCCTTCTTTTTCTTTTTCTTGCCGGACTTCTCTTTCTTGCCTTTGCTTTTTTCTTTTAATACATTTCCTTTTGCCATAATGCTGACCAAATTATTCTACGAAGATAATGATACCATGCCTAGAAAAATCTACTGCAAGATTGGTGTTTCCACAGCGCTTTGTTAGTTCTTTTGAAGAAGTTCGATAAATTCATCGAGACTGATGATCTCATGGTCAGATGGTATACCAAATCGATCGCGATCTATAGGTTTTTCTTCAATTTCGATCAATCTATATTCAATCCAAACGCCATTAGAAAAAATACTGTATTTAACAGGTAACCCAGGTATTCCTTTCAATGCATTAGAGTATTTAGCAGGCACCTCGGCCAAATAATTTACAACAAATGTGGTGTCTTGATCGTGATCTGTGACTTTCGCACGCTGTGCTTTCCGACCAGCAATTTTATCGTGACCCCATTTATTTTCAAAAGAATATTTGCTATCGGTAGATGCCGTGTCGGGTTTCGTTTGTATAGCTACTTTCCGGGTAGGTAGATCCATTAGAATATAAGCCTTGTTTTTGGGGATGTGTTTAATATAGGTCTGTCCGCCAATTGGTGAATGACTATCAATACGCAACATGGAATCCATGGCGTAGACGACCTGGTAATTGGTACTGTCCTGCTTGGATGGATTATCGAGAGGGGAAGTGATTTTATACACTAACTTGCCTTCAAACTCTGAATTAGATGATTTCTTCATTCCGCAAGAGGTGTGAAGTAGAAGTATAACAACCAAAGAATAGGAGAGAAGGGGGATGCCCGAAATAGGAAGTGCGAAAAGTGAAATGCGATGAATCATGAACTCTCTTTAATTTAAAACGATTATGTTGTTTTGTGTTACGAAAGTAATAGAAATTTATGTCATTTTAGATGTGTCAATTTTAAAAGATAATAATTCAATAACTCAACTAATCAGCTCCTTCTGTTAAAATGCCAAACTGAAATCGTTGTGCGAAACGAGAACTCGTGAATAATTGGGGAAGCCGCCAATTAATACAGTCGTTTTTTATAGTTTTGTACGTTCGAAAGAAAAGCAAAAATCAAAAACTATGTCGAAATCAATCGCATTTGTAATTAATGATTCAGAAATATCAGCTGGAACGCGCGGAGCAAGTCTTGGTCCAGGAGCTATGCGCGTGGTTGATCACAATGAAAAAGAATTTCTGTTCGGAAAATACCCGAATGTTTTTGTTAAAACGGAAAATCATTTGTTGGATCAACCGACGGACCTTGTTTGGGGTAAACGTGCTGATGGTCTAGCTAAAGTTTACGAAAGTGTAGCTCATACTGTAGAAGAACAGCGTAGTTTAAATGATTTTGTGGTCGTAGTAGCAGCTGATCATGGCTCTGCTGGAGGAACCATTGCTGGTTTGAAGATGGCGAATCCCGATTTCCGGTTGGGCGTGCTATGGATCGATGCTCACGGAGATTTACACACACCTTACACTACTCCTACTGGTAATATGCACGGAATGCCATTAGCAACAGCTTTAAATGAAGATAATCTCGAGTCAAAACAAAACAACCCGAAGAAGGAAACGGTCAAGTTTTGGGATCAGATGAAAAATGTGGGGGATATAGCACCCAAAATCCAGGCAGATGATCTCGCTTTTATAGGTTTGCGCGATTTGGAAGAACCAGAGGTAGAACTCATGGAGCGTAAAGGGATTAAAAATATCGCCGTAAAAGAACTCCGCGAAGTAGGGGTGGAGGCAATTATTGATCGATTAGAAAAGAAATTTGCGGATTGTGATGAGATCTATTTGTCCTTTGATGTAGATTCCATGGATCCTAAAATCGTATCTCATGGAACGGGTACTCCTGTTGATGATGGTTTGTCACCTGAAGAATCGCGCACGTTACTGAAGCATTTTGCGGCTCATCCTAAAGTGAAATGTATTGAATTTGTAGAGGTGAATCCTTGTTTGGATGAAAAGACAAATCGAATGGCCGAAGTAGCCTACGATTTAATGAAAGATGTAGTTAAAACAGCTGAGAAAAAAGCGCACTAACATTATCGATGGAAGAAAAAATAAAACAGCTCTTGCTGAGCAATGCGAATGCAGTTTTTGGTAAGGAAATTGCCGAAGAACAGATTCAATTTCAAAAAACACGTAAGGATGTAGCGGGTGATTTAACACTTGTGACATTTCCTTTTGTGAAGTTGTTAAAAACTTCACCTGAAAAAGCGGGTGAAAAAATTGGTGCTTTTTTGAAAGAACAATTACACGAAATCGAAGAATATAGTGTTATAAAAGGTTTCTTGAATATTGTATTGAATGACCAGTTTTGGGTCAGCACACTTCAAGATCTGCACAAAGATGATGATTATGGTAAAGCCAAAACCCCTTCTGGAAAGACTTCAATGGTTGAGTATTCTTCTCCGAATACTAACAAACCACTGCATTTGGGGCATTTGAGAAATATTTTTCTCGGTTATTCTGTCGCTCAAATTTTGAAAGCGAATGGAGACGCTGTGGTCAAAACGCAAATCATTAATGATCGCGGTATCCATATTTGCAAAAGTATGGTGGCTTGGCAACAGTTTGCACCTGTAGATGATAAAGGGAATAGAGAAACCCCCAAATCCTCTGGTATCAAAGGCGATCATTTTGTCGGTAAATATTATATCGAATTCGATAAGCAAGTAACACGACAAGGTTTTGATCTAGCATCTTCCTGGAAAGAAGATGATTATTTAGCATGTAATGATGAAATAAAAGAGAAGCTAGAAGGGTTATTTGCGGCTTATGAGCGAGAAGAAGACACTAAAAAGCGAACCAAAATATATCGTAAGATTGCTGGAATGGCAACGGATCAAACCGACATGACACGAGCGGCAAAAGAGATGCTGATTAAATGGGAAGCGCGTGATCCTGAAGTCTATTTGTTGTGGAACACGATGAACGGTTGGGTTTATGAAGGATTTGATAAGTCTTATGACCGCATGGGCGTTGACTTCGATAAACTGTATTATGAGTCGGATACATTTTTAATAGGTAAGGACATCATTGACGAGGGGTTACAAAAGGAGGTCTTTTTCAAAAAAGGTGACGGTTCGGTTTGGGCCGATCTCACTGACGAGGGGCTCGACGAAAAATTAGTATTGCGCGCAGATGGAACGGCAGTATATATGACACAGGATATAGGAACGGCTATTGATCGGTTTAAAGATTTTCCTTCCCTGGATCGCATCATTTATACTGTGGGAAATGAACAGGATTACCATTTTCAGGTACTTTTTCTTATTTTAAAGAAGCTGGGGTACGACTGGGCGAAGCAGTGTTACCACCTTTCATACGGTATGGTGGATTTACCCGATGGTAAAATGAAGTCACGTGAAGGTCGTGTCGTTGATGCTGATGATATCATGGAAGAAGTAGTGCAAATGGCTACTGCGAGTACCAAAGAGCGTGGGCATTTGGATGGTATGGCAGAAAAAGACCGGAAAGATCTTTACGAAATGATTGGGCTAGGGGGGCTAAAATACTTTTTGTTGAAAGTCGATCCTAAAAAACGTATGAAATTTGACCCCAATGAGTCCATTGAATTAAATGGAAATACAGGTCCTTTTATTCAGTATGCACATGCTCGAATTCAATCACTGGTGAATAAAGTTGCTCTCGACGAAGTAGGGGAAATAAAGATAAATGCACCGGAAAAAGAAATTATCAAGCAGCTTTCGGAATATCCAACGGTTGTGAAAGAGGCTGGTGAAAACTATAGTCCTGCACTGATCGCAAATTATACCTACGAACTCGTGAAATCTTTTAATGGTTTTTACCAGCAGTATAGCGTTATTAATGAAACGGATGAAGCGTTGAAAAATGCACGCATTGTACTCAGTCAAAACGTCGGAAAAGTCATTGCTTCTGCGATGAAGTTACTGGGAATAGATGTGCCTAACAGAATGTAGAACTTATGAATATTATTCTCCACGATCTCGATTTACATTTGAATTTTGCTCCACTTTCCTTAACCCGTCCCATCGGAAACTTGAGAATGGGGATATGGACGAACGATGAGCGATGGAAACTTTTGGTAGATAAAGCTCAAGTTTCCTATGCTACTGAGGAATATCTTCAGGAGAAGTTTCCACTTCAGGTGGAGAATGATAATTTCTGGATCAATGCTTCTGTCATTCCAAATTTGGAAATTGCCGATAAGGTCACTGAACTCAAAGTTGGCGAGGCATTGTTTGTAGATGATGTGTTTGTGGCGTTCCGCGGTCAGGAATTTCGCTTGTCTAATGCTAAACGTATTGATGAATCTATAGAACCGTTTATTCATATCACAGAAAGGTGGCATCTTTATCAAAAAAATGAAGCTGTACTTTGTCAGGATTTTGAATGTATTAAAGTTCATCATGACGGGTTTAATTGCAGCGAAACAAACACGATTATCGGTCCTCGCGAGAATTTATTTATTGATGAAGGTGCGATCGTTGAAGGTGCCATTATTAATGTCAGTGCTGGTCCTGTTTACGTGGGACCCAATGCGGAAATAATGGAAGGATCTGTTATCCGGGGTCCTTTAGCAATGGCTTCCCATTCTGTTCTTAAACTTTCTGCCAAAGTTTACGGAGCTACCTCGATGGGCCCTTATTGCAAAGTTGGAGGTGAAGTGAATAACGTCGTGTTTCAGGCTTATTCCAATAAGGGACATGATGGGTTTTTAGGAAATTCTGTCATCGGAGAGTGGTGCAATATCGGTGCAGATACAAACAGCTCCAATTTGAAAAATAATTATGGCTCTGTGAAGACTTATGATTTTCGATCGCATCAGATGGAGCAGACAGATGTTCAATTCATGGGCCTTTTTATGGGAGATCATTCCAAAACAGGTATTAATACGATGCTGAATACGGCGACAGTAATTGGCGTGTCAAGTACGCTTTTCTCCGCTGGTTTTCCTCCCAAATATGTACCCCATTTCTCTTGGGGAGGCGGGAAGGAAGATCCGGTTTATGAATTTGATAAAGCAGTAGAGTCAGCGAACAATATGATGGTAAGACGTAGCAAAGAAATAACACCTGGTGATTTACGTATCTTCAAGGCACTCTATCCATCCGACACTAACGGATCATCATAACCTTAAAATCGGACATAATTTCCGAACTGAAGCTATGGCATGAGGATTGACCTATTAGGGCATGTAAGATAGCGCATCAATTTGTGTGCTATGTAGACATAAATGGATATACATAAACTGACAGTTTGACGCAAAAAAGCGGTAAAGATATGAGTGATATATTTGACGATAATATTTTCGATTTAAATAGTGAGATGGCCGGGGGCGAAACGGATGCGGAATTTATTCCCTTGATTACACAGGAAGAAGAGGATGATATGCATAACGCCGATTATCCGAATGAATTGCCAATATTGCCCTTGCGCAATAATGTACTTTTTCCAGGTGTGGTAATTCCTATAACAGTAGGAAGGGATAAGTCTATTAAATTGGTACAACATGCCAATGAGAATGATAAAACCGTTGGTGTTGTTTCTCAAAAAAATCAGGATGTAGAAGAACCTGAATTTAAAGATTTACATCGCGTAGGTACGGTGGCACAAATCGTTCGGATGCTGAAAATGCCTGACGGTAGCACGACAGTCATCATTCAGGGAAAACGACGTTTTGAATTGAAAGAGCTCGTACAGGAAGAGCCCTATCTTAGAGCGAAGGTGGAATATTGTAAAGAGGAGAAAGCTCCAAAGCGCAACAAAGAATTTACGGCGATCATCCAGTCCATGAAAGAATTATCCCTTAAAATTATCAAGGAGTCACCCAACATTCCTTCAGAGGCTCAATTTGCGATTAAAAATATCGATAGCCCCTCCTTTCTGATCAATTTTATTTCTTCTAACATGAATGCTGACGTCTCTAAGAAACAGGCAATGCTTGAAGAGATGGATTTGAAAAAACGGGCTATGGAGGTGTTGGAACACCTGACAAAAGAAATCCAGCAATTGGAGATGCGCAATGAAATACAAACCCGCGTCAAAACAGACATCGATAAGCAACAGCGCGAGTATTTTTTGCATCAGCAGATGAAAACGATCCAGGATGAGTTGGGTGGTGGACCACAAGATCAAGACCTTAAAGACATGCGCAAGCGTGCCAAGAAAAAGAAATGGAATAAGAAGGTTGCTGAGATCTTCCATAAAGAATTGAATCGACTGGAACGCATGAATCCACAGGGAGCTGAATATACGGTGCAGTTAAATTACCTGGATCTGTTACTTGATTTGCCGTGGAACGATTTTACAAAGGATAGTTTAGATTTAAAACGCGCGGAAAAAGTATTGGAACGCGATCATTATGGACTGGAGAAAGTAAAAAAACGTATTCTGGAATACTTGGCCGTTTTGAAACTAAAAAAAGACATGAAGTCACCGATATTGTGTTTTTACGGTCCTCCAGGTGTAGGGAAAACATCGCTGGGTAAATCGATCGCTGAGGCACTTGGTCGTAAGTATGTGCGCATGTCGCTCGGCGGTGTTCATGATGAAAGTGAAATTAGAGGACATCGAAAAACGTATATTGGTGCCATGCCTGGACGTATCATTCAAAATTTGAAAAAAGCCGGATCATCTAATCCAGTTTTTGTGCTTGATGAGGTGGATAAAGTGGGACGCTCTACACATGGCGATCCTTCCAGTGCTTTATTGGAAGTACTCGATCCAGCCCAGAACAATGAGTTCTATGATAATTACATAGAAACGGAATACGATCTGTCAAATGTTTTATTCATTGCTACTGCCAATGATCTCAGTACGATACAAGGTCCTTTACGGGATCGTATGGAAATTATTGAGGTGAATGGCTATAACGTTGAAGAAAAAGTTGAAATCGCTAAACGCCACTTGATTCCAGATCAAATTAAAGAGCATGGTATTGAGAAAAAGAATATTTCGATTGGAAAACCGGTACTCGAAAAATTAGTTGAGGAATATACGCATGAATCTGGCGTTCGTGGGTTGAATAAGATGGTAGCTAAACTGATTCGTAATCGCGCACGTGAAATTGCGATGGAACAAGATTACGAGAGAAAACTGACCAAGGCTGATTTGAAAGATATCATTGGACCTGGACATCCAAAAACGAAATATTCAGACAATGACGTGGCTGGGTTAGTTACTGGGCTCGCCTGGACAGCAATGGGAGGTGATATTTTATTCATTGAATCTTCCGTGGCCAAAGGCAAAGGTAAATTAACATTGACGGGAAATTTAGGAGATGTGATGAAGGAGAGTGCAACCATTGCCCTGGCCTATTTAAAGAGCAATGCGGAAGAACTGGGTATCGACCCTAAGCTTTTTACGTCGTACGACATCAACATCCACGTACCTCAGGGTGCTATACCGAAAGACGGTCCGTCAGCAGGCATCACCTTACTCACAGCATTGACGAGTTTATTTACGCAAAGACGTGTAGCAGCAAAACTTACCATGACTGGCGAAATTACGCTTCGCGGGAAAGTATTGCCAGTGGGCGGGATCAAGGAAAAAATCCTAGCTGCAAAGCGCGCGAAGATTACTACAATCATACTTTGCGATAAGAACCGTAAGGACATCGAAGAAATTGAGGCGCATTATTTAAAGGGAATGACGTTCCATTACGTTGGTGAAATGCGGGAAGTTTTGGATTTAGCTATCTTAGACCAAAAGGTAAAAAATGCAAAGAAGCTAGTACCTGTGGAAGTTAAAAAGCCTTGATAAGAGCCCTTATTATAACTGTTTTTTGGAGTTCGCTGGCCTTCGCGCAAAGCGGAGGAACCGGCGTGTTCTCTTTTCTAGACCGGAGTGTTTTGGCTGGTAGCTTTGCACTAGGTAATACCTCCTACATCAATCCTGGTCCTGTAGGCGCCTTTGCGGTGCAAAATCCGCTACTACTAAATGATAGCACTTTGTTTCAACTTGAGATGAGTGCA
>CAJXMN010000036.1 GCA_913056215.1 uncultured Flavobacteriales bacterium
ATCTATACAAAAAACAAAACCCCCGAAGAAATTGATACTCTTCGAGGGTTTCTATTCCTCCAGCCATAGAGGCGTATTTTAAAAAGCGGTCCGGACGGGACTCGAACCCGCGACCTCCTGCGTGACAGGCAGGCATTCTAACCAACTGAACTACCGGACCAAAATAAACTTGTAATATTGACAACAGTCAACGACAACCGAAGTTGCTTTATTTTGTATTGTTCACTTTTCTTATTTCAGTGCCTCACCGTCGTGAAGCGAGTGCAAATATAGGGGCATTTTTTAAATTCACAATACTTCAGAATAAAAAAATTAAAAATAATTTTACTCCAGCGAATCGGATCTTAAGCAAAGAACTGAAAATGTTCAAATTACTTCTCGAGATGCTTAAATATGAACTCGTATCGCGTATGTGGAACTTTACTAAATTTCATTTGACCATCTAATTGATCCGTTAAAGAATTAATTAATTCTCGACCGAAAGATTTTGATGCTCCGTCTGACCTCCATTCACCATTATCCTCGTATGTAAATGTAAAAGAGTCACATTCACGGCGCTCAAGACTTACCGTAATCTTTGGTTGTCTCGTAGTTTTAAAAGCATGTTTCAAGGAATTCGAAAACAATTCATTATAAATTAATGCCAGAGGAACGATCGTTTTTAAACCTATCTTTTCAATGTTCAGGTCGAAATGAAGATCTACGTTCATATTTGTTTGATAACTCGTCAACAGATCCTGGGATAGCCCCTTAAAATAATCTTCAAGATTGATGCGAGATAACTCTTCAGACTGATATATCTTCTCGTGAATCATCGCCATCGTTAGCACGCGATTCATGCTATCCTTGAACTTTTCAGCTTCTGCCTCATTTTCCAACTCATACATTTGAAGTCGCAATAAACTCGTAATCACCTGTAAGTTATTCTTTACGCGATGGTGAATTTCCTTTAGCATAGTGGTCTTTTCCTCCTCTCGCAATAAAATAGTACTGTTTTGAACCTTCAGTTCTTCATTTTTATGGTGTAACAATTCATCAGACCGTTTGCTACTACGAAGAATCGTGTAAATAATAAAACCCAGTAAAAAGAGTGCGAATAAGGCCTCGTAGTATACCGAATAATACGCTTCCTCACTCATAGTATCCATGATATCCATATGCCTCGGAAAAACGTAGTGTAAATAATACAGGTATCCCAATAGAGAAGCGACCAGAAAGGATACTCCCCATCGAACACCAATAATGTACATTACTAAAATATTTAACAGCATAATCCAGAATGGTGCTCCAATGTGCATGGTCCCATCGTTGAAGTTCAGGTTGCCAAAAACCAGCAGGTATAATACAATAAAATAGAATTTAACAACAGCTGAAAACTTTTTGGTTCTGCGAATTAGAAACAATGTAAGCAAACCAAAAAGTATATTTCCCAGGGCGGGTACAAAAACAGAATACGTTTGAATAATCAGGGATATTAAAAACGCAACACCCCCCATCAGTGTAACTGAAAGCGACAGGTTGAACAACAAGTTTAGACGACTTTGGTCATGTATAGAAGGCAGGCTCGCCATGCAATCACCAATAAAAAATATCTTGATCCTCTTATACATTGACAGCAAATATAGTTGAAAAGTAACCTGGGGTTGCACTTATATCCCCCGATGGTCAACCAGCTAAACATCGGCTATATAACAAACAGATATACTCGTTAACCAAGACTCTTTTTCGAATTAATCATCTATCTCCTCGTAGTCAGCATCTTCTGCCTCGCGATAGCGGTCCACCACATTGACTTTACCCTTCTCCTTTTCGCTCCGTTCCTTTGCTTTTTTATACGCGTCATTATTCTGGTTGTACCGTTTGTCCTCATCGATACTTTTTTTAGCCATTAACAGCTTTCCAATAAACCGAACGATCACGAAAACAGCGATGATAATCAATATCATCCGAATGGTTCCTGTAACACTCAAAATTATCATCTCGACAAGTATAAGTTTCTTTCAGAAAAGATTTTCGTGAAAAAAGGATCTTTTAAATCTTTTATAAATCGTATGGCCTCTCCCGTCGATTTCATTTCTGGACCAAGTTCTTTATTCACATTAGGGAACTTGTTAAAGGAGAATACCGGAATTTTTATCGCATATCCTTCCTTGCGCGGTCGGAAATCAAAATCAGTTACCTTCTTTTCTCCCAGCATCACTTTGGTCGCATAATTGACGTAAGGTTCATCGTATGCTTTAGCGATAAATGGAACTGTTCGCGATGCTCTTGGATTTGCTTCAATCACATATACTTTGTCATCCTTGATGGCAAATTGTATATTGATCAACCCAACGGTATCGAGTGCCACTGCAATTTTATTGGTAATATCTTCAATCTGCTGCATCACTAAATCCCCTAAATTATAGGGTGGTAGAACAGCATAGGAGTCTCCCGAATGAATACCGGCAGGTTCAATGTGTTGCATAACTCCTATGATGTAAACATTTTCTCCATCGCAAATAGCATCGGCCTCAGCTTCTATAGCGCCACCCAAAAAGTGATCCAGCAAGATCTGATTGTCGGGCATGTCACGCAAAATATCAACTACGTGGTGTTCCAGCTCTTCTTTATTGATAACGATCTTCATTTTCTGGCCACCCAGTACATAAGAAGGTCGCACGAGCAAAGGGAAACCTAAATCCTCTGCTAATTCCAATGCTTGCTCGGCACTCTCCACAACACCAAATTTAGGATAGGGAACATTGTTCTTTTGCAATAATGTAGAGAATCGACCGCGATCTTCTGCAAGATCCAGCGCATCATAACTCGTACCCATAATTTTAATACCGTAACGCTCCAGTTTCTCGGCTAACTTAAGAGCTGTTTGCCCACCCAATTGCACGATCACCCCTTCTGGTTGTTCGTGTTGAATAATATCGTAAATATGTTCCCAGAACACGGGTTCAAAGTAAAGCTTATCAGCGGTATCAAAATCAGTTGAAACCGTTTCTGGATTACAATTAATCATAACTGTCTCATAACCGCACTCCTTCGCAGCTAGTACACCATGAACACAGGAGTAATCAAATTCAATGCCCTGACCAATACGGTTGGGACCAGATCCGAGTACAACAATTTTCTTTTTATCTGAAACGGGACTTTCATTTTCCTCTTCAAAAGTCGAATAATAATAGGGTGTCTGGGCTTCAAACTCTGCTGCACAGGTATCCACCAACTTGTATACTCTTCGAATCCCTAGTTCTTCGCGCTTACTGTAAACCTCAGATTCCAGACATTTCACCAAATGAGCAATTTGACGATCGGCATAACCCTTTTGTTTCGCCTCAAAGAACAATGTTTTTGGCAATGTATCAATTGAAAAAGCTTCAATGCGTCGCTCTAATTTGATCAAATCCTCAATTTGTTTAAGAAACCAAACGTCTATTTTGGTTTTTTCAAAAATGCGTTTAAATGGAATGCCTAATTTAATGGCATCATAAATATGAAATAATCGATTCCAGCTCGGATGTTCTAAGCTGTTTAATATCTTGTCCTGGTCGGTCAATTCTTTTCCGTCAGCACCCAATCCGTTGCGATTAATCTCTAGGGACTGACACGCCTTTTGCAGCGCCTCCTGAAAAGAACGACCAATACCCATCACCTCACCAACAGATTTCATCTGTAAGCCAAGCTCTCGGTTCGCCCCCTGAAATTTATTGAAGTTCCAACGCGGTATTTTTACGATGACATAATCCAACGTAGGCTCGAACAAGGCCGATGTGGTTTGAGTAATCTGATTATCAAGTTCATCAAGGGTATATCCTATTGCCAGTTTAGCAGCAATTTTTGCAATTGGATAACCTGTTGCTTTAGATGCTAGAGCTGATGAACGCGAAACGCGAGGATTAATTTCAACAGCTATAATTTTCTCTTCTTCGTCTGGTGAAACGGCAAATTGTACGTTACATCCACCTGCAAAATTACCGACAGAACGCATCATTTTGATTGCCATATCACGCATGCGCTGGAAAACGGTGTCCGAGAGTGTCATAGCTGGTGCAACCGTAATTGAATCCCCCGTATGAACACCCATTGGATCGAAATTTTCAATCGAACATATAATGACAACGTTGTCATTCTTATCCCGCAACAATTCCAGTTCATACTCTTTCCAGCCCATCAAAGCTTTATCGATCATTACCTCGTGAATAGGTGACTCATGCAGTCCATAGTCCAGAAGCTGGTCAAACTCTTTTTCTTCATACACTACACCTGCACCAGCACCACCAAGGGTATATGACGCGCGTATACAAACCGGAAAACCGAATTCCTGTGCAACACTCTTCCCTTCTAAAAATGATTTGGCGGTTTTTTGTGGCGCCATATCTATACCTATTCTTTCCATTAGGTCACGGAAAGCCTCGCGATTTTCAGTAATTTCTATTGCGTCGATATCCACACCGATAATGTCGACACCGTGATCTTCCCAGATTCCTAATTCATCACATTTAATGGCTAAATTCAAGGCAGTTTGTCCTCCCATTGTTGGAAGTACTGCGTCTATATCATGTGCTTTTAGTATTTCCAGAATGCTATCGGGCTCCAAAGGTTTCAGGTACACATTATCCGCCACCACTTTATCGGTCATGATAGTCGCTGGGTTTGAATTAATTAGGGTAACCTCTATTCCCTCCTCTCGCAATGAACGAGCGGCCTGAGATCCGGAGTAATCAAACTCACACGCCTGACCAATAACAATGGGTCCGCTTCCAATAATTAAAATCGAGTTAATCTTTTCGTTTCTAGGCATTCCAATTTCACTTTACACTTGTTAGAAAAAAGCACGTTACAAATTGGACGCAAATTTAATTGTTTTTTACTACTTTTATAAGCGTGCATAATAAAAATACCGAATAGTTGTAAGTCATTTTCGCCGACACATTCTTCTCACCAAAATATTAACGAATGCCAAGTATTTCGAAAGCTTCAAAAAACAATATGGAAAAGCGATCTGTTTCAATGGGAGATCTCGTTATTACCTATCGTGTTTACGGAAACGGGGCCTCCCATATTCTGTGCTTTCACGGTCATGGAAGAAGTTCTGAGGACTTTGAATTCTTAGCTCATCGTTCAAGAAAAATCATATCCATTGACCTCTTCCTTCATGGCGATTCCACCTTTGATGAAACAAGAATCCATCATGATTTAATCACTAAAAGTGATGTGGAAAAATTGTTAGAAAAAATATTCGAAAAAGAAAATGTTTCGTCTATGCATTGGGTAGCTTACAGTCAAGGCGGTAGGTTTGCGCTTACGCTTTTCCCTCTATTTCACGAACGTATAGAAAGTTTTAGTCTACTCGCTCCTGATGGTTTAAATGATAAGAACTTTTACAGTTGGAGCCAGCGACGATGGTGGGCCCGAAGGTTGTTCAGGCGATGGATCAAAAAACCCAACGAATTAATGACAATAACCCGAGCTTTGGCTAAGACGAAAATCATCCGTCCAAAGATCGTAGATTTCCTTCATTATTATACACGTTATCAAGAACGGTTGCATTTAGCCTACGCGACCTGGAGTGGTTTTCGCAATCTGCGACCGGACGAAGATTTGTTATCCCAATTATTAAAAAAGAAAAACATTCCTTTTCAGCTGATCGTTGGGAAATATGACCAAATCATTTCTCCCTCGAGTGCGCAGAATTTTCTGGAACGTATCGATCAACAAGATGCGCTGCGCTTATTACCCCATGGTCATGATTTATTCAAAGAAAACGTTCTCGACGAACTGTGTCACCTGCTAAACTTTGAAGCGCTCAGCCGAAGAAAAAAACGAAAACAAGATTCTGTTTAATGTCGATTTTTTAGCTACCACTGTACTTTTCAATCATTTAATATTGCTCAATTCAAATAAAAAGGGCTCGAAAACATCGAACCCTTACTATTTATTGTCTCGCAGCTTTACTGCTTAATGAGTCGCTCATTGATTACGCTATTCTTAGATGTTATGCGAATCATATATGTTCCTGGAGCAAGACTATCGAGCTCCATGGAGGTTTCTAAATCTTGTGCTTCGGAGCGAATTACTGCGTTTCCAGTAGCATCATATATGATAATCGTGCGCTCTTTTTGGTTAGAAAATTCAAAATTGATCGTTCCCCGCGTTGGATTGGGATAAATAGCGACCGCTTCTTGTGTTCCATACTCCGCAATGTTCGAAGTATCTTCGCAAACCTCACCATCAATAAGAATCGTATCCTCCGTCTGACAATTGTTTTCATCAGTGTATGTCACTCCATATATACCATTACAGTAGAGTGTATCTTGATAATAGAATGAAAAACCTGTTGAATCTGTTGGTTGCCCTTCAAAGAACCAGTCAATATCACCATTGTTTGTATTAACAAATAGGTTACCGCTCATTCCTTGAGAGATCTCAACTTGAGTTGGATTCGGGTATAACGTCACCGTTATAGTATCGCGATCCTCACAACCATCAGCAGATGTTCCTACTGTTTCAATATCCATTGTTGCACTTGGTGTATAATAGTTACCATTCTGAACAGTATCGGTAGGATTAGGTAACGTGTACCACACATGCGTATCTGCGCCAGTAGCATTCAATTGTAGTGAATCCCCTGGACAACGAAAACGATCTGGTCCACCATCAACAACCGGGTTTGGAAAGACCGTCACCTGAATATTTGTCGAATTTTGACACCCCATAGAATCTGTCACTGTTAGGGAATAAGTACCAGACGTATCTGCAGTTATTGTCTGCATATTCTGACCTGTATTCCAATCATAACTAGCAGCAGGATCAGCTGTCAAGTCAACCATTCCACCATCACAAAATGAAGTTGGTCCATTCGTTGAGATGTTCGGTCCAGGCAAAGGATTCACCACAACAACAACCGTATCGGTATCAATACAACCATTGCCATTCTCTGAGCTCACGGCATAAGTTGAAGTTGTTGAAGGCGACGCTATAGGATCGTCACAATTTGTACATGAGAAATTAGTTGCATCAATTGGGTCGCCAGTCACCAATGACCATTGATAATTCATACCTCCAGAAACAGTCAATTGTGTCGATTGCCCCACACAAATCGTATCATCGGGAGAGCCTATTGTTTCCAACTGACAATATTTTATCGTGCTGTAATCGCGCAATGTCCCACTTCCAGTAGAGGAACCTGTTACAAAAATATTCCCAAATCCATCAACTTCAAAAGCCGACATTTGATCACTATTAGATGCAGGACCATCAAATCTTTTTGTCCAAACCTCATTCCCCATCGTGTCAAGGCGAACTGTAAAATAATCATCAGAAGTTCCCGAAACATTTGAGTATCCCGAAGCATACACCTCGTAATTTGAATTGATACGAACGTCTTTTGCTTCATCAAACCCATTGGAGCTTGATTGGTAAATGTAATCCCAGTGCTTCGTTCCATTCTTAAAGTAACGTGCAACGTAATAATCTTCACCATTTCCAACATTCTTCACACTTCCAGTAATATAAACGTTATCCACACCGTCTGTATTTACGCTTCTCGCACGATCCGCATCGCCATCAGTACCACCTACTAACTGCGACCAAACAAAACCTCCAGCATTATTAATTTTTACCAATAAAATATCGTCATCCTCTATCAAACCACGATAACTATTACCAACGACATACGTATTCCCGTCACTAGCAACGGTAATAGCTTGTGGACGATCATCATTTCCATTACCATCGGTGCGCAAATTCCACAACACTCCTCCTGTCGTATTATACTTCATCGTGTAATAGTCAAGTCCATTACCACTCCGGCTTTCTCCCGTTACATAAACATTGTTGACAGGGTCTACTGTCACGGCATTTGCAAAATCTCTGTTTCCACCGTTAGAGTATTCGTCAGACCAATTTAGGTTACCGCTGTTATCAACAGAGATAACCGCAAATCTCGAATCTCCTCCGCCATAATCAACTCCACCAACAACAATAATGTTATCATTTCCATCCACCACTAAATCTGAACATTGATCAAAAGAACTTGTACCCCCATAAGAATAGGTCCATAGACCATTACCCGTTGCGCCATTTAGTTTCTTAAGAAAGATATCATAATCTGTAGCATTGATTTGATGATGCCCTGCAATAATAACATCACCGTTACTATCAATTACAATACCCACACCTTCATCCAAACCTACAGCCGGACCATTGTGCGTGTGTGTCCACTCCACATTCCCGTCACTATCGTATTTTATTGTTACAATTTCAAATTTATTTCCATCATAAGAAGTACCCACCACATAAGAATTACCAGCAGCATCCAACACAATATCTTCGCTGTAATCATCAAATGCAGCGTTATCATATCGACTCTCCCAGAGAACATTAACCTGGGAAAAGCTACTAAAAGTAAAAGTAGCGATCAAAATAAAGAATAGTAGTGCTTGTTTCATAGCAGAATATATTTATTGTCTTAACACGAATAACATCGGTGATTCGTTGGAACAAAATTACATAAAATATTTACACACAAAATTTAATCTTACTTTTTTATCTATTTATCTTCTAAATTTGGTAGTTAATCAAAAAAAACATTAATTTTGCTACATCAAATGAAATACTACTTGTATTATGAAATATCTACTGCTTCTTGCATCCTTGGTATTGTTAATTAGTCCTTCCCTCGCAACCCACATTGTAGGAGGGAGTTTAACCTATGAACACCTTGGAGGTTCTTCTTATAAAGTAAAGTTGAAGCTTTACAGAGATTGTGGCTCTGGAAATGCTAGTTTCCCATCGAGTGCTACTGTTCAGGTTCGCAATGGAGATGGAACCAATCCGAACATGAATTTCTCAATGCCCCAACAGGGTATCATTCAACTCGATCCGCCTATAGATTCGTGTGCGGTAGACCCCGGAATCTGTGTGGAAGAAGCTGTATATACCGCAGTGGCAACACTCCCTCCAAATTCTGAAGGTTACCATTTATATACCCAGTTTTATGCAAGGAATAATAGCATAGTTAACATTTTAAACCCTGGTTCAACTGGTGAATCCTTTAACACATATATTCCAAGTCCTTTTGAATGGTTATCCAACTCTTCGCCTTCATGGGTTAATTTCCCGCCCGTTTTTGTTTGTCAAGGTGAAGATGTAGATTTTGATCATTCTGCTACTGATGCCAATGGTGATTCTCTTGTATATTCGCTATATACACCTTATGACAACATTACCCCAACATTCAATGGTAATCCAATTCCTGATAATATTCAATTCACCCCCATCAACTGGCAAACAGGATATTCAGCAAACAACCCACTCAACAACTCTGGTACTCCGTTAATTATCGATCCGCAAACTGGTCAGTTGAGTGGTATACCTGAAGATTTAGGTCAATACGTAGTTGGTATTAAATGTGAAGAGTTTCGGAACGGTGAAAAAATTGGAGAAATTGTTCGCGATTTCCAATTCAATGTCGTAGATTGTCCACCAGCTGATGATGCTGCGATAGGACCTGTAACGGGGTGTTCGGGCAATACCGTGGATATGATCAACGCTTCTTCTGCCGGAGCTACAGATTTTTATTGGGATTTTGGAGATAACACTAACGTTCAGGCATACGAGCCTTCTCATACTTACCCTGGAATAGGTGATTATACCATCACACTCATTGCTCAATATGGTACTGTATGTGCAGACACTGCGACCTACGAATTATCGATAGGTGGTGTTACGGCTCAATTAGACCCGCTGGATTCTACATGTATAAATAGTACTGTTAATTTTACAGAAAACTCAACTACAACTGGTAACATGGTTGTCGATTCATGGCAATGGGACTTCGATGATGGATCTCCTATCAGTAATGTTCCGAATCCGAGTCACAACTTTAATAGTTCTGGTGATTTAGATGTCGAGCTTGTCGTAGGTACCGATGCGGGCTGTTATGACACCATCACACAGCCTATTTTCATTCAGGCTTTACCTGTCGCGGACGTTGGGCCTGACACTACCGCATGTTTCAACAATCCCAACATCAGCTTAAACGGGGTGATTTCAAATGCATCTGGTGGAGTCTGGGTAGGTAATGGTGGTACATTTAACCCAAATACAACAGATTTAAATGCTAATTATGACCCAACACAGGCAGAGATTAACAATGGATTTACGGAACTGATTCTCTCATCCACTGGTAACGGTTTCTGCCCTTCTGATCAAGATACGTTGCGCATCGACTTTATTGACGGACCAACGGTCGATGCTGGTCCAGATATTGAGGTTTGTGCTGATACTAGTTCGGTGCCACTATCAGCTACTTTCCAGTATTCTGGAGGTGTAGAATGGTTCACTAATATGGGAACAGGTAGTTTTACAGACCCGTTGGCTGCCAATACGAGTTACGTACCCTCGGCAGGTGATGTGGCTAACGATTCCATTAAAATATACGTACAAACGGTGATCAATGGTAATTGCTTCGGCGATTTAGATTCGCTTTGGGTTGAGTTTTTTGATCCTCCCACCATTTCTCTCGATTACCCTGATACAATCTGTGCCAATAATCCAGTCGTACTGGACGCTAACTCTACTACGGGTAACGGTATTTGGGGAACAACTGGTGATGGTCAATTTGGAACCGACACTTCGAACGCTACCGTATACAACCACGGTCCAGGCGATTTGGCTTTCGGTGAAGTCGATCTTTACTTTGAGTCCATTGATAATGGAGGCTGTCAAATACAGCGAGATACGGTGAATGTCACGGTGCTCCCCTCTCCAGAAATCGACTTTGATCATTCTATGGTTTGCTATGGTAAAGAAACAGCATTCACGAGTGATGTCAATTCAACCGACCCAATTGTCGATTACTCTTGGATCTATGATGGTAGTGAGTTTTCTACTGATGCCAACCCCTCACATATTATGCCCGACATTGATACAAATAACGTAACGGTTATTGTATTTTCACAGAACGGTTGTTCTGATACGCTTACAAAACCTGTAGGTACCTATTACCTGCCAGATGTAGCTTTCAGTACACCCGCTCCTTGTCTTAATGGAGGTACAGCGTATTTTGATTCATCATCAGTAGTTGGAAGCACTATTGTAGGTTGGGATTGGAGTTTTGGAGACGGCGACAGCAGCAGTGAGCAGGACCCTATCCACCAGTACGATGGAGCTGGGGATTTCAATGTTCAATTATCCGTTACTACGGATCAGGGATGTGTTGACTCGTTAAGTAACCTCATCTCGATTTACCCTGGACCAACGGCAGCATTTACGGCAGACCCTTCCAACGCTTATGTATTTGAAAACATCAACTTTTTAGATGAAACGACGAGTAATTTCCCACTAGTCGCATGGGATTGGGATTTTGACGATGGTAATTTTTCTACAGACCAGAATCCAACGCACGATTTCGAAGAAGGAGGTGATTATGATGTGATGTTAGTTGTTGAAGACGAAAATGGATGTTTAGATACAACCAAAAATATCGTAAACATATATTTACCTCCCAATGTGCCAAGCGGCTTTTCTCCAAACGGTGACAACAACAATGATTTCTTATATGTCTATGGTGGACCATATGAAACACTCGAGTTTAAAGTTTACAACAACTGGGGTGAGGTTATATTTGAAACACAAGATGCATCAATTGGTTGGGACGGTACATACAAAGGTGTTGAGCAACCAGTAGGTGTTTATGTGTGGACCGTTCGCGCCACTACTACAGATGGAGAGGAACACGAATTATCAGGAGATACATCACTAATCAGATAAGATTGAATTTATGAATTTATTCAGCAAATTTTTACTACTGTTTCTAGGCTGTTCTTTAGGGCAGTTTGCAATCAGTCAGGATTTTCATTTGTCGCAGTATGATGCGGCAGCTTTGAATACGAGTCCTGCTTTGACGGGAATGTTCGAAGGAAAGCACCGCGTACACATGCACTACAGATCACAGTGGACTGCAGTATCTACGAAACCTTTTACCACAGGTATGATTTCGTACGATAATCGCATCAATACGAAATGGAGTTGGGGTGTACACGCTATCAACTATCGCGCAGGTGCGGCGTCTTATAATGCAGCACAAATTCTGCCCTCGCTTTCGTATAATATTCCACTCACAAAATCTAAATTCCACCGATTGGCATTGGGCGTTTCGGCGGGTGCTTTTCACAAATCCTTTGATCAAAATGCATTGACATGGGGGTCTCAGTATGAAGCAACGGCACAAGGTGGACAATTTAATACTGGATTGAGTTCTGGTGAAAGTTTTCAAAATGCGAGTGTCATTCGACCTGATTTTAACGCCGGGGCTATGTACTTTTTCTCGGCACCTGGATCACGGATCAATCCATTTGTTGGCGCGAGCGTCTTCCACTTGTCAACGCCTGACGAATCATTCTTGGGTACGGAAAGCCGTTTACCTATGCGTACTTTGATTCATGCAGGAGCACGAGTAGGAATTACTGAACGTCTTTCTGTTCTCCCTAAAGTTTTCTTCCAAATGCAGGAAGGAGCTCAGGAAATAACGGCTTCCGCGCTGGCGCATTATCATTTAAAGGGGCCTGATGTATTCCTCATAGGTGGTTTTACCTACCGAAATGCTGATGCTGCCATCGTCGATATAGGAGCTAAGTGGGGTCAATGGCAAGCTCGATTATCCTATGATTTTAATGTGTCTACACTCAAAGTAGCAACGAATGGAAGAGGAGCAACAGAGTTGAGTCTTACCTACATAATATTTGAAAACATTAAGAATCCAATACCAACATGTCCACGGCTATGAGAAAACACTATACACTACTTATTGCACTGATTGTATCTATTGGTTTTGGGTACAGTCAAACAAACAAAAGTTTAATCCGCTCGGGTGACCGAGAAATGGAAATGGAGAATTACGCTTCGGCCGTATATTTCTATTCACAAGTAATCAATCGTCTGGCGGGCGGGAACGAAGAACAAATGTATCACCCCTACAGCGTTAATGCTTTTTATAAAGCAAACCCTAAAGGTGGACCAAAAGAATTTGAACCACCTGTTAATCCCAAAACAAGCGACGAACTACTGGTGCTTCACAAGCTTTCAGACGCTTACCGTTTGGTAAAAGACTATGAAAACGCTGAAAAATGGTACGCGGTCGCAGTGGAAAACCCAAAAGAGGAATTTCCTTATGCCCGCTACTTCTATGGGTATTCATTGATGAAAAATGGTAAATACGAATTGGCAAAAGAGCAATTCTCCAAAATGATGGAACAACTTGAAGAAGGAAACCTCTACTATGAATTATCACGAGAAAAATTTGGAAATTGTGATTTTGCCCTGGAAGACGAAGGAACCTTCACCAATGCAACGATAGAAATCTTAGATAGCACCATCAATAATGGTACGACTTCTTTTGGCATGATGTATCACCGCGATGGACTCCTATTTTCTTCGGCACGCGAGGATACGACAGCCCCAGCCGAATATGAACATGCTGATGAAATTTACAACAGCGACGTATTTCTTACTGAACGAAAAAATAACGGTTCGTTCACTACACCGGAATGGTTTGAAGGTAACGTTAACTCTTCTGCAATTGAGGGAGGAGCGTCGTTATCTCCAGATAAAAAAGCGATGTACTTCACACGTGTTAACCCGTTGAACCACTCAGAAACTGGGATTTATGTGACGCGTTTCTTTAATGGACGGTGGACAGAACCATTCAAATTAGGAGACGATATTAATAAAGAGGGTTTTAAGTCGATGGCTCCTAGTATTGCCGAAGATGGCGAGACATTATATTATTCTTCTAACCGGCCTGGCGGTCAAGGAGGAATGGATTTATGGGTGACCACAATTACTGAAGACGGAGAAACCACTGAACCTGTTAATTTAGGTGAATTGGTCAATACTAAAGAGGATGAAATCACGCCTTTTTACCACTCTCCTTCGAGAACGCTTTATTTTTCATCGGAAGGACATATTGGGTTTGGCGGTCAAGATGTTTTCAAAACGACTATCAATCCCGTTACAGAATGGTGGGATGCTCCCGATAATATTGGAAAACCGATCAATTCATCACGAGATGATGCTTATTTCGTTTGGGGACGTGACATGCAGGAAGGTTTTTTCTCATCGGATCGCGATAACTGCGGCGAATGTGATTCGCTAAGAACGCTTAATATGCATTGTAACAGCATCTACAGTATTTCACGCCCAAATATTGAAATCACCATAAGTGGTTACGTATTTGATTTTGATACGGATGAACCAGTACCAAACGCCAATATTTCCTTCAAAGACGTGAGAGGTGAAATGGAGACAATCACACTACAGGCAGATGAAGAGGGTTATTATGAGCGTACCTTGAAAGTGAATGAAGAATATTTCATTAAATCAACGAAGAAAAAGTACTTTGCTGATGCCAACATTCAAAATACATTAGGCGTAGTTGAATCTACCAATATCATGCAGGACTTCTACCTCACCAAAATACCAAGTGGTGAGATTGAAATCGAGGGTATTGAATACGATTTCGACGCTTCAACATTGCGCGATAAATCAAAGCAAGAACTTGACAAACTAGTGGAATTCCTCGAACTCAACGAGAACCTGAAGGTGGAAATACGATCACATACCGATGAACGCGGTAGAGCTTCTTACAATCTTGACCTATCCGAGCGACGAGCGCAGAGTGTGGTGGATTACCTTGTTGATCACGGTATTGACCGACAACGTCTGGAAGCCACGGGTCTCGGTGAAACTACGCCGGCCGTTATTGATATCGATGGTGAAGAAGTGGAATTATCGCCAGCTTACATACAATCGTTAGATGATGAAGAAAAACAAGAAGATTATCATCAAAGAAATCGTCGAACTGCTTTCAAAGTAATTTCAGAATAATATTTTTGTGTAAGGATAATTTAAACATTCAACAATGACAACAAAAGTAGGAGATAACGTAGATAAGACAGTCGGCATCGTTGCATACATTACGCTAATTGGATTCATAATTGCCGTAGTAATGAACAGCGAGAAAAAAGGAGCGGAGAAAAAGTTTGGTGCATTTCACTTGCGTCAATCGTTAGGTATCATCATTGCTGCGATTGGTGTTATGATCGGTCTCGCTATTTTGGTAGCGATACTTTCCGCAATCAGCTGGACACTTGGTGCGACTATAGCAGGTATTCTTTATCCCATTACGTATTTGGGTATTCTTGCTCTTGTCATCATCGGTATTATCAACGCGGCAAATGGGGAGCAGAAGCCTCTGCCTCTCGTGGGACCGTATATTCAAAAAATACTAGGTAAAACATTCGAATAGTTAAAGATTCGATCCAAAAAGATTAAAACCGCTTCAGTTTTGGAGCGGTTTTTTTACTTTTGCCTAAAATCATATTAAATGGCTAAAAAACCGAGCATACCAAAAGGAACACGCGATTTTCTACCCACTGAAGTTCAACGCAGAAATTATATTTTCGGAACGATACGTCGCACCTTCGAAAAATATGGATTTGCACCGATTGAAACTCCTTCATTTGAATTATCTTCTACGCTCATGGGCAAATACGGAGAAGAAGGAGATCGCCTCATTTTTAGAATTCTCAACTCGGGAGAAAAAGTGAAAAAAGCAGATATTTCGGCCCTCAGCGAAGATAACCTACCCCGATTTGCCAATAGTATTTCAGAAAAAGCATTGCGTTACGACTTGACTGTTCCTTTTGCTCGATTCGTGGTTCAGCACCAGCACGAACTCACCTTTCCTTTTAAGCGCTACCAAATTCAACCTGTATGGCGTGCAGACCGCCCGCAGAAAGGACGATATCAGGAGTTTTTCCAATGTGATGCCGACGTAGTCGGTAACGATTCCCTGCTTTTTGAAGTAGACTTTATCCAACTTTTTGATGAAGTTCTTACCGCGTTGCAGCTTCCCGATTTCTCGATTAAAATTAACAATCGAAAAATACTTTCTGGAATTGCGGAAGTGACCAATGAAGAAGATCATATTGTGACGATGACAGTTGCTATTGATAAACTGGATAAAATTGGACAGGAAGGCGTAGAGAACGAACTGCGCGAAAAAGGTATTAGTGAAAATGCCATTACGGCTATTCGACCGCTTTTTGAATTGACCGGAAATAACGAAGAAATGATCGGTTTTATGCGCGATTTTCTCAAGACGAGTGAGGTGGGTACACAAGGTGTTCAAGAGCTCGTTGAGGTCTTTGAAAAAACGAGTTTACTTGGACTCGAGCGTGGAAAGCTAGAATTTGATGTGACCCTTGCCCGCGGATTAAACTATTATACTGGAGCTATTTTTGAAGTCAAAGCAAACGGGGTCAACATCGGTTCCATTTGCGGCGGAGGACGTTACGACGACCTCACTGGTTTATTCGGGAAGAAAGGACTATCGGGTGTCGGAATTTCATTCGGTGCTGATCGCATTTATGATGTACTCGAAGAGCTCGAATTATTCCCAGATGATATTGGTCATGAATTGGATTTGTTTTTCGTCAACTTTGGAGAACGCGAATCACTCTATTGCTTGCCCATCATTAAAAAACTAAGAAATGCTGGTTTAAAAGCAGAGATATATCCCAGTGACGCCAAACTCAAGAAACAATTCAAATATGCTGATGATCGCAAAGTGCAATACACCGCAATAGCAGGACAGAGCGAAATTGACAATCAATCAATCACATTAAAAAATATGCAGACGGGACACCAGGAAGAACTTCATCTCGATGCACTCTACAAAAAGTTTTCCATTGCATGAATACATTCGAACTCAATCAAAAACATTATTCAATAGAAGTACTCATAGATGTACTTGAATCCAATAAAACTGTCGAACTGGGGAGACAAGCGAAGGCTGACATCCAAAAATGCAGAGACTACATCAATCGCAAAATGGCCAGTTCAGACGAGCGTATTTATGGAATTAATACGGGTTTTGGATCGCTTCATGACCAATCTATTTCTCCTGAGGAACTCGCACAACTTCAAGTGAATCTCGTCCGATCGCACGCTTGCGGAACGGGTGAAAAGGTTCCAAAGCGCATCGTGAAGCTCATGTTGTTACTTAAAGCCATAGGTTTACATTACGGACATTCGGGTGCCCAGATCGTCACTGTTGAACGTCTGCTCTATTTTTTTAATCACGATATCATTCCAGTTGTTTATGAACAAGGAAGTTTAGGTGCCTCTGGAGATTTGGCTCCTCTGGCGCACATTGCACTCGCGTTAATTGGTGAAGGTGAAGTTCATATTCAAGGACAGGTTCAACAAACACAGGAAGTTCTCAAAGCTCATGGTCTCGACCCCATACAGCTTCAATCGAAAGAAGGATTGGCCTTATTAAATGGAACTCAATTCATGAGTGCGTATTTAACGCATACCGTTATGGAAAGTGAGCGCCTTATCCGATTTGCTAACCATACGGCAGCCTTATCGCTAGAAGCGTTTGATGGTCGTCAGGAACCCTTTCAACATAATGTCAATTCCATTCGCAACCAAAGTGGTCAAATTGAGATTGCTGCTCAAATGCGTTCGATTTTGGATAGTAGCCAATTGGTTAAACAACACAAAGCGCATGTACAAGATCCATATTGTCTGCGCTGTGTACCTCAAGTTCATGGTGCCAGCCTCGACGCCATCAATTATGCCAAGCGTATTGTTACTCAAGAAATAAATGCCGTCACCGATAATCCTACCGTCTTTCCGGACGAGGACGAAGTCATTTCAGCAGGAAATTTTCACGGTCAGCCCCTGGCAATCACAATGGATTTTCTTGCTATTGCTTTAGCAGAATTAGGCAGTATTGCTGAACGTCGTATTTATAAGCTCCAGTCTGGAGCACGTGGATTACCAGCCTTCTTGGTAGCTAATCCAGGACTCAACAGTGGATTCATGATTGCTCAATACACAGCTGCATCCATTGTGAGTCAAAATAAACAACTGTGTACCCCAGCATCCGTGGATTCTATTGATTCATCGAATGGCCAAGAAGACCATGTTAGTATGGGCGCCAATGCAGCTACAAAACTGTATCGCATATTAGAAAACGTTCAGCAAATTATTGGTATTGAACTAATGACCGCCGCACAGGGGATTGAATTCCGGGGAGTAGATCAAACGAGCTCTGCGCTCCAGCAACTCCACGCTGATTTCCGCACAGTCATTCCTTTTATCGATAATGATGCTTACATGTCCGATATGTTACGCCAATCCAAATCTTTCGTGACTCAGCAGTCAAAAGAAAGATAGCGTGCTATTCAATACACTTCTTTGGGAAAACGGTCATTTCTTTCCTGCAATGGCATGTACATAGGTAACACTTTTAAAGAGAATAGGTAGAAGATCCATACGATGGGCTCTACCTTTATTCTACTATCAATTATTTCAAACAGGCATTTAATATTTTACAGAGGTGATTATAGCGGATTTAAGATTGCGGATTCACAATAATTTGCGTAAATTTAAAGTAAATCATTGTCATGAAGCTATTCACTACTCTATTACTTCTGATTAACGCTGGTATTTGCTGGGTTCAAAACAACAACGGCGTTATTGACCAGGTTGAAGAAATGCGCACGAAACGTACTATTGATATCCCTACAGAAGATGGAACGCTGCTCTCCACAGCTGTTTACGTTCCCGTTTTTCAGGATTCAGTTTCCACGGATATTACCGTTGGTGGTGATACCTACACGGTTGAAATCATACCGAAAAACACACAGTATGTGACTTACGATACGGCAAATATTACAAAAGAAAGTTATCGCTTACCAACGATTTTTGTTCGTACACCTTACGATAAAAACAGTGATGATACGGGTGGCAACCTATTTACTTTTTTAGGTTATTCCTATGTCATTCAAGACATGCGGGGACGCTACGAGAGTGAAGGAGTGTATTTCCCCATGTACTCAGACGCATGGGCAAAAGAGCAATATCATCCCAACATCACCATTCCAATGGATGTAACTCCATCATCAGCTCCCAATAACGCGATCAAACACCACGATGGAAGTGATGCAATTCACTATTTATCGGACAGCGTACAACGGTATTTCGACACGGATGGCGATGGTCTGAAGGACACCTTCAACTTATCGAATGGTATGATGGGAATGTTTGGAGCTTCAGCTTTAGGTAATTCGCAATATCAAGGATTATCAGCTATACCTTTTACCGATCAAAACAATCCTATAAAATGCCTGGTTCCCATAGTGGGGAGTAATGAACACTATAACTCTACGCTATTTCATAATGGTGTATATCGTAATTCGCTTGTCAACGGATGGATTACAGGTCAGATTTTAAATGGCGTAGACAACAGTCTAAACGGAAGTGATGGCAGTATTTACAACACTATTCACAGCCCTTCGGATTATAATTACAGCGATAATTTTGCGCTTTCTCAAGATTTGATCGATTGGTTTGTGTCCAATCCTCTAAATGGGTCACCGTCTGGTGCTTACCCAAACTCACTGTTACGGAGCGATCTCGATGCCTCAATGGCGCCAGTAGATGCCATGGGGATAGCTGACAATAACGGGAATTATTCAAGGTATAAAAATCTTAATCAACCTATGTTTCACCTCACAGGCTGGTGGGATATTTTCATCAATGGTCAAATTGAAACCTTCAATAACGCTCGAAAAACGAATCCCGGATTGCGACAGCAACTGGTTATAGGACCATGGACTCATCAAACCATCGGAGAACAAGAGGTCGGTGATGTCACCTTTCCCAGCAATGTAAAAGACATTCTCAAAGTAAGTTTAGACGTCGATCTCAATACGGCTTTGACTTCACCGGGATTTATCAATAAGCTCTACAAATCAGAAATATTGGCTTGGTATCGCGCACACCTTGGTGGAAAGCCCTATTTTATTATTCCTGAATCCAACGAATGGCAAGATATCGGCAGTGATCAAGTACGCATTCCCTCCGAAGATTACATCATCCCCTACTATCAATTTATCAATTATGTAGGTGGTGAGAGCGACCTTACGGGTGTGCCCGTTGAGATCAACGTAGGTGGTAATATTTCTACGCTCAGTTATGACATAGCTGCCGACAACGGAGGATTTATTAATCTCGACGGTCCATTAAACGAAGTCGATACGAACATGTTCGAAAACGAAGCAGCTGTCAAAATGTACATTTCAGGTCCCACCAATGATCCTGTTAATGCCGATCTCGGTAATTACTGGTACAAAAGAGATTCATTCCCGTTCAAAAGTGGTGTCACCTACGAAAATTATTATTTACACAGGGATCAAACGGTTGATCATTCGGCACCGAATCAAAATGAAGGTAGTTTATCCTACCTCGCGGACCCCGACAACCCCGTAACTACAATTGGAGGAAATAATATGATACCTAATCTTCCAAATAATTCGGGTAAATCTCAAGGCCCTATAGATCTTACTCATCCAGATTACATCAACTTAACGATGGACAGGAATGATGTACTAACCTTTGAATCTTCGCCTTTTAATGACACTATGACGGTTATCGGATTCCCTAAGGCACGCTTGCGCGCTAAAGCTTTAACCAATACTCAAAACACAATTAAAACTGATTTTGACCTGATGGTGCGTGTACTCGATGTATATCCGGACGGCCGAGAAATGTTGATAACGGAAGGCGCCGTAAATGCCAAGTCACGCGAATACGCTCTGCAAATTGCTTCAGGAGATACACTCCAAAATATCATGTTGGAAAATATTGACAACGATAGCTATTATTATTTTCATTTCGATTTGCTGCCGCTCGGTCACACTTTCGGTAAAGATCACTCCATTAAAATACTAATCAGCAGTTCAAACTATCCGAAATACCAGAGCAATCCACATATTCCGAATGAATTTGGAGAATTTTTCAGATGGTCCCCAAATTCAGCGGAAACCTACAATTATCAAGGCAACAACTTATCAGCTCAAGAAGCTACAATTACGCTCGACTTCACGGAAAACAAGCCCAATTACATCCAATTGCCCGTCGTTGAGTCCTTAACCGCAGGAATGAAGCACTCCAATATTGCATCGCGCAACACCCTCAGCGTTTATCCAAACCCTGCCACTGACAACATTCACGTGCGCGTGGAAGCATCTCATCCTCATGGATCTATTGAAATCTACAATAGCATGGGAAGACTCATTCAATCTCAATCGCTCAATGGAAAGCGTTCTCTAATTATGAGCACGGAAAGTATACCGCGCGGTTTTTACATCATCCGATGCACTGCTACAAAAACTTCGCGCAAATTGATCGTCCGATAATCATCATTGATACGTCGTTTTTTAGATGTTTAAAGTTTACCGTGTATACGATATGTTAGTTCGACAAGAATCTCATATACCGTTGCTATTAAAACTCGGTTTTGCTTCGAACGCAACCATTCGTAAAAAATTCATCAGAATTTGATCCAATAATTAAGCAATTTCAAAATAATCAAGCTAAATTCGCTCGCTAAAGGGAATCATTACATTATGGAAGAAGAAAACACATCATTGGATCAACGAAAAAGTAATGAACGCAAACCGACATTTCTCGTAATATTGGCGGTGTTGAGTTTTATTTATTTGGCATTTTCACTTTTTGGTGCGTTGGGTTCACTTTTCTCCGGACCGCTTAACACCGAACAAATGGAGGCACAAAAAGCACAACTCTACGAATCAAAATCATCGCTTGAAGCCCAAGGTATGGACAACTTTTCGGAAATGATTGAAAAATCAATACATTATTCCGAATATATGAATTTTGAAGCTTTTTACCTTTCTCACGCTACAAACTTGATCATTTCTTTGGTCGGTATTGTTGCTGTGATACTTATGCTGCAACTCAAACGAATTGGTTTCCATATTTATGTGGCTTATAGTCTATTGCCGATTATAACCATGTATATCATTACACCCATGGAGCTGATTTTAACCATATCGGTTATCACGATGGTTGTCGTTTCAGCACTTTTCACCATTCTTTACGGGCTGAATCTCAAACATATGAAGTAGCAGTTAGCGTTTGAAGCGATCCGTTTTCGGGTCATAACCATACGGACAATGCTTACAACCACTTTTGCAACAATACCCCCGTTTCAGCAGGTATTGCTCGGTGAAGACGATATAACCTTCTTCGGTCTTGTAGTAATCGCCTTCTTCTAATGGTATTTTACGTTTGAACATTGTTTTAAATGCGCTAATTATTATACTTATGGTTCATTTAATTCATGCTGTACTTCCAACTCTGCTTTTCACTAAAAATCGAGCGGAAAGAAAAAAGTAACTCGATAAATAATCGGCAAGTATGCACCCTGTGGTCCACTCTGTGGATTGGGGTTCGACTTTTTGACGAAATAATCTCTACGCAAAGGTGATGGGTTCGAAGTTAACGGATCCTTCAAAGCATCAACCACATCATATAAAATACCGAAGTTAAAGCGCACCCAATCCCATTCGCGTGATATTCCACCACCTAAAAATCCAGTCAGCGTCCAGTTTTTAGAAGGGGCTACAATATTGTACGGATTTTGCAAGAGTTCAATTTCCGTACCCACGTAGAACCAATCCATAAACCGATAATGGAGAAATCCGCCACCTCCGAATGTGCTAGCACTGGAAGACAGCCCCGTAAATGTGTTATTGCTCCACATATATTGATAGCGAAAACTCGGTCCAAATGCTACCGTTTCATCCTCAATTACGGCAAATTTCAGCCCTCCGCCAACAGATCCCCCAAGATTGGAAAAAGAAGCAGCCTGTATTTCAGCTCCGATCTCATAAGTCTTATTTTGAGCACCTGCCATGAACGGCAGCATGACCACTGTTAGAACCAAAAAATGAAGTACTTTTGTCATCATTCCATGCTTTTATTTTACGAAGATAAGAAAAACTCATTTCCCGCGAAGTATTGATTTTCTATCGATCCCGATGGCGCAACCGAATCGTACGCACTTTCCAATAGCCTAGTTTGAAATAGGTGAAAGCCGCTATTCCACCCATGAGGTTTGAAATCGGAAAGGCCCACCACAGCCCAACTTCGCCCATCCCCGTATTCTGAGAGAGCAAGAATGCCAGCGGAAATCGAATCATCCACAGGTTAAAAACAGAAATGAGTAGAGAAGCCTGCGTAAAACCAGCTCCATTAAAAACTCCATTCAGAACCTGTTGCACACCGAGCACACCAAAGCTCGGCGCCATAATCTTAATAAATAAAGCACCATCCTCAATGACTTGCGGATCGTTGGGCACAAAAAAAGCAGTAACAGGTTCAGCAAAAAGAAAAAGCAGCAAACCAATACTCGTCAGCCCGTACATCGCAATTTTGGCACTCAGCTCCCCTACTTTTTCAGCCCGTTTGATTTGGCGAGCACCGATATTTTGTCCCACTAGCGTTGTAGTAGCCATAGCAAACCCCAAAGCAGGTATAACAATAAGACTCAATATCCTCACTCCTATTCCGTAAGCAGCGACGACCTCACTACCAAAACCAGTCACCAATACAATAATCACAGTCATAGCAGCCGCTCGCGTCGATTGATCAAGGCTGGTTGGAATACCGATTCGAAATAACCGTTTGGTCCATTTCCAATCAAATTTCATCTGGGATAAATGGATCTTCAGTCCTCGTTTACCGCGAAATAAGATACCTAACCCGATAATGGCAGAGATGGCCTGGGTCGAAATACTAGCCACTGCAGCGCCCTGTACACCGAATCCGGGAATAGGTCCATAACCAAAAATGAACAACGGATCCAACACCAAATTGAGTATAACTGTTATAAGTACGACATACATCGGCAGCAAAACATCTCCAATACCTCGCATGAGTGACTGAAAAACAAAGAACATGAAGAGAAAAATGAAACCGAACGAAGAAACCTGAAAATAATTTACGGAATCTTGCAAAATCGGTGGTTTCGCGCCAATCAACACCATCATGGGTTCTGCCAGCAGATAGGCTACTAAGGCCAAAAAGATAGAAATAATGAAGATTACGAACACCGTTTGTGAAGCGCTATAATCTACTTTCTTTTTATTTTCCGCACCAAAATATTGGGCTACAATTACAGACCCCCCAAGGGTGAGTCCGCCCCCCAATGACAACACCAGAAACAAAATCGGAAAACTAATACTCACTGAAGCTACCGCATTTGCACTCAGACGACCCAGCCAAAACGTATCAATCAACTGATAAGTCGTGTGGAGCACATTCGCCAGAATAATCGGCAATGCCAGTCGCACCAAAGAGTTAAGAATACTTCCTTCTGTTAATTTCTTTTGTTGCTTCAAATCGCGTTACGCTTAATTTCAGACAAGAACACAAAGGTAGGGAGAATGTTTGGAGCATAGAGCAAGAGTTTGGAGTATAGAGCAAGAGTTTGGAGTGGTGAGTTGGTAATTTTGAATGTAGAGTGGTGAGGTATCACTTGAGCAGTATAAAATAATTTCCTATATTCAACGTTTTTTTAGGGCATGGCGCGAACGATTTCTATAATGATGATAGCAATGATGATGGCGACTTTAGGTTGGTCGCAGCGGCGTCCTGTAACCCAAAATTATCGCAAATTTGACCGAAAACTCATTCATTTTGGTTTTATGCTCGGGGTCAACACGGCCGACTTTTCTACGCGTTATGAACCGCGCATGCTTCAAAAATACGATGTCTACAGTGTAAACAACCAAAGCCAACCCGGTTTTCAATTGGGAATTATTAGCTCCATGAAATTAGGAACACCGCTGATTCGTTTGCGGTTTATTCCTTCATTATCTTTTCAGGAGCGAATACTGACTTATACTTATTTGAGTGATGATCCCGATGACCTGTACGATGCGGAGGACGAACGTGTGGCTTCTACGAATCTCGATTTTCCGCTATTGTTTAAATTTAGAACAGAGCGCTACAATAACTTTGCAGCTTACGTTGTTGCCGGCGGGCAATACACATTAGACCTTCAATCACAAGAAGAAAAGGCACAAAAATATGCCGACCCTTTTATTAAAATTTTCAGAGACGATTTTCAGGGACAAATCGGTGCGGGTGTGGATTTCTTTTTGCCTTACTTCAAATTCGGAATGGAATTAAAATTGTCTCATGGCATCAACAATGCGATCATCAAAGACAATACGCGTTTGTCGCAACCCATTCACGCACTTTACAATCGCGTTTGGTGGTTTTCCTTTACATTTGAGGGATAATGGAAAATACAGTACAAATCCAACTATTACCCGAGCACATCAACGATCATGATTTTGTGATCAAGCAGGCTAATCGCAAGAACGGCACTTCTCCTAATGATTATCCCCATGGTTACATCCGCAAACGATCGATTGACGCGCGTAAAAAACCGGTAAAATACAATTTACAGGTGGTGCTATCAAAAATGCCTGTTAGCCCATCCCTGGAAGCAGTTGAATATCCATCTGTAACAGGAAAACCCGAAATTCATATTGTTGGCGCAGGTCCGGCTGGTCTTTTTGCAGCGCTCGAGGCGATTGAGCTTGGTTTTAAACCCGTCATTTTCGAACGCGGCAAAGGTGTTCGGGAACGCCGCAGGGATTTGGCTCAAATCAATAAAAACCATATTGTCAATCCAGAATCGAATTATTGTTATGGAGAGGGAGGAGCAGGAACTTACTCCGATGGAAAGCTGTATACCCGCTCTAAAAAGCGTGGAAATGTACTGAAAGTATTGGAACGATTCGTCCAGTTTGGCGCTCCCTACGACATTCTGGTGGATGCCCATCCGCACATTGGCACCAATAAATTACCGAAAATCATCACTGCGATGCGAGAAACGATCATTCGCGCGGGTGGTGAAGTGCATTTCAACGCTAAATTGACCAACGTTCATATCAATGTTCAACAGCTGCAAGGAATCGAAATCAACGGCAACGAATATCATCAAGTTGAGCATCTCATTTTAGCAACGGGACATTCGGCACGTGACATCTTCTATTTATTGCACGAAAATGATGTAAAGATCGATGCCAAAGGATTTGCACTAGGTGTACGAATTGAACACAGCCAGGAGATCATCGACAAGATCCAATATCACGGTCGTCAAAACGACGCTCTTTTACCACCTGCTTCTTACAGTCTCGTGGAACAAGTGGAAGGAGTCGGCGTCTATTCATTTTGTATGTGTCCCGGAGGAATCATTGCACCTTGTGCAACATCACCAGGAGAAGTGGTGACCAATGGATGGTCACCTTCCAAACGCAACAACCCTTATTCCAATTCGGGAATTGTCGTTGGGATTGAGCCCGAGCTACTACCGAATTACGATCCAAATGATCCGTTCATTTGTTTAGCCCTTCAAGCGAGTGTTGAACAGAAATGCTGGGAAGCAGCAGGAAAAACACAGAATGTTCCCGCACAAAGGATGCAAGACTTTGTGGAGGGGAATGTGTCCAAAGACCTACCAACATCAAGTTACCAACCTGGGCTAACAAGTGTTGATCTAACAGAGGTTTTACCTGAATTCATTGCTAAACGATTAAAGAAAGCATTTATCGCATTTGGAAAGAAGATGAAAGGATACTACACCAATGATGCAGTGCTTCACGCGCCAGAATCGCGGACTTCGTCTCCTATTTCAATACCTCGTAATAGGGAAACCTTTGAGCACGTTGATGTAAAGGAACTTTACCC
>CAJXMN010000037.1 GCA_913056215.1 uncultured Flavobacteriales bacterium
CGATACTTAATTCATCGTCTTCCTCTGTATCCAGATTGAGTAGAATCGTTCCTTCATACATCGATGGATCGAGCTTTTTCGCTCCAGTCATACCTGTTTCTTCATCTACAGTGAACATTGCTTCTAATGAGGGGTGTGGAATATCTTTAGAAGCTAAAAGCCCCATAATTGCAGCAACACCTAAGCCATTATCTGCACCAAGTGTGGTACCTTCAGCTTTTACCCAATCGCCGTCTACATACATTTGAATGCCCTCAGAGCTAAAATCAAAATCTGTAGCATTATTCTTTTGGTGAACCATGTCCAGGTGAGATTGCAAAATAACAGTCTGTCGATCCTCCATTCCTTTCGTAGCCGGCTTCTTAATTACCACGTTTCCTATTTGATCTGAAGAGGTCTCTAATCCCAGGTCATTTCCAAATTGCTTCATAAAAGCAATAACCTGCTCTTCTTTTTTACTCGGGCGCGGAACCGCATTTAAATCACAAAAATTCTCCCAAACTGCTTTGGGGTCGAGGTTTCTAACTTCGTCTGACATAAATTTGACTTATTTTTTAATCTTCTTTTACTAATTTCCTGTATTTCACGCGCTTCGGTTCAACATCACCCAATCGCTTCTTCTTATTTTCTTCATACTCCGAAAAACTACCCTCAAAGGAATAAACCTGACTATCTCCTTCAAAAGCTAGAATATGCGTACATATTCTATCCAGGAACCATCTATCGTGAGAAATAACAACTGCACACCCAGCAAAGTTCATAATACCTTCCTCAAGCGCCCGAAGTGTATTAATATCAATATCATTTGTCGGCTCATCGAGCAGTAAAACATTAGCTTCAGTCATCAATGTCATAGCGAGGTGCAATCGGTTCCTTTCTCCTCCGGAGAGTACGCCCACTTTCTTATTTTGATCAGAGCCTGAAAATGCAAATTTTGACAAGTAAGCCCGAGCATTAATTTTTTGATCACCGATTTCCAGCAACTCCTGTCCATCCGATATCACATCATATATTGATTTTTCAGGATCGAGGTCTACGTGTGCTTGATCAACATAACCAAGTTCAACTGTATCTCCTACCTTGAACTCGCCTTTATCAGGAGCTAACTCTCCCATAATCATTTTAAAAATGGTTGTTTTCCCAGCTCCATTTGGACCGATGATACCTACGATTCCATTTGGAGGCAGACTAAAATTGAGGTCGTCGTAAAGTAATTTATCACCAAACCCTTTAGCCACATGCACTGCGTCAATCACATTGGTACCAAGTCGCGGGCCATTAGGAATTGGAATTTCCAATTTCTGTTCTTTTTCTTTGACGTCCTCAGCAAGTAATTTATCGTAATTATTCAGTCGGGCTTTATTTTTGGCGTGCCGTCCTTTTGGATTCATGCGCACCCATTCTAACTCGCTATCGAGCATTTTTTTGCGTTTCGACGACTGTTTCTCCTCTTGTTCCAACCGCTTTGCTTTCTGATCTAACCAAGAAGAATAATTCCCCTTCCAGGGAATACCTTGACCGCGATCCAACTCCAGTATCCAACCAGCTACATTATCGAGAAAATAACGGTCGTGTGTTACTGCAATTACAGTTCCTTTATACTGTTGCAAATGCATCTCCAACCAAAGAATTGATTCAGCATCAAGGTGGTTGGTGGGCTCATCCAGTAGTAAAATATCGGGATTCTGTAGTAAAAGACGGGTCAACGCCACACGACGGCGTTCACCTCCCGATAAACTTTCAATTTTCTGATCATCTGGAGGACAGCGAAGCGCATCCATGGCTCGATCTAATTGGGCATCAATTTCCCAGGCATCTTTCGAATCAATGATATCCTGAACCTTTCCCTGACGTGCGATGAGTTTTTCCATTTTATCAGGATCATTTATCACACTTTCGTCCATAAAAGAGTTATTGATCTCCTCATATTCCTGGAGGATATCCACTGTTTCCTGAACGCCCTCTTTAACGATTTCTTTTACTGTTTTATCTTCGTCTAATTCAGGTTCCTGTGGTAAATAACCCACCGTATAACCGTCCGAGAAAGCAACATCGCCTTGATAGGCTTCATCGAGTCCTGCAATTATGCGCATCACAGTTGATTTACCAGCACCATTTAAACCGATAATACCTATTTTCGCACCATAATAAAACGATAGCGAAATATCCTTTATAATTTGCTTTCCCTGAGGAGTCGATTTGCTGACTCCAGACATTGAAAATATAATTTTTTTCTCCTCTGACATACTTATTTTTTAGCTTGAACAAATGTAGTGAAATGAAACGAAAATGCTAAGAAAACGCTCTATATTCGTTCACACCTGCAAAAAAACTCGATAAATATCACATAAGTTAAATTTCACTAATATTTTGTGTGAAACGCAGTATTTCTCATATATTTGTAGCTGCATTAATAAATTGGGGCTGACTTGGATTTGACAGCGATCGCAAATGATTAGTGTAAGCATGTCGAGACATGTGGTGAGTCTCGTAAATCCCTGGTCACAAACGATAATTGACAACACGTCATACAACCTCGCAGCGTAATAGTCGATAGACTATACGCTTAATCCACTCTGAAGAACAGTAGGAGGGACGAGTTTCTCGCCGGGTCTCCTGTTCCTCGAGAACCGGATCACGAGAAATCAACAATTTGGAACTAGTGATGCGACGGCTTCTGTCGTATTGCGAAACTCGATGAAGCTAAGTCATGGTTAGGGTGTTCGTGTCCGTTCCATGATCGAAAATCAAATCGCGAACTAAACATGTAGAAAGCTAATGATTTCATCGTTTGGACGAGGGTTCGAATCCCTCCAGCTCCACAAATCAAGTAATCTTCGATTGCGTAGTATTTGTGAGAGCCCCCGATTTTTCGGGGCTCCACAAGAAGCATTTTTCAAGAGCTCTTCGTCAACGGAGAGCTCTTCTTTTGCTTGAAATTAGGGTGAGAAGTTTACACTGAGTGACGAAAGGAGTCGAAGTGAATCCAGATCAAGTGCAAAAGTTGGGGACTAAGCACACATTAATAGTTAATCTCAATAAAAAGTATCCAACATTTCTTACACCCCTAAACTGAGGCTATATATTATTTCTGTAATCCATTATAGTTGGAATCTCAGTTTATTGCACTTGAAGTTTAATCCTTTTCTTTTTGGCATTACTCACTTTTGTCAGTTTTAAAAGTGTTCGTGAGCTCACTTCGGTCGGTTGCCTCAAAAAGAAACAAAAAAGTCTAGCGCCTGGAAACCTATCGACCCACTTAACCTTTGTTTCCTATAATTCAAAAAACTCGCTCCCTGCGCTAACGCTTGGTCTTCAAAAGCAGTACTTTTTCTCCTTTCGTCGGTCTTAAACACCTTTGAATTTTTTCGGAAACTTCAGGTAGTGGGTATCCCCGATTCATGTTTCCTATGCGCCTCCTCCAAGAACTGACAATTATGTTAAGAACTCAACTATTTTTGCTAAATAAAATGTTGTAAAAAGGGATCTTTCAATTTTAAAGAAAAGTATTAATATTTAGATCTCTCCCCATCTATTCAGACTGATGCATAAATAATCATTCACTTTAACAATTTTGATGAAAAGTTGCATTAGTGACTTGAATTTAAGTTATTTGTTTAATTGAAAAAATTAATATGCCTTACAACTTGATCCCCAAAACGACCACATCATCCGTTTGTGGAAGTGGACCTTGCCATTTTATAAACTCTTTCTTTAATACAGATCGCTGTTCTTCAAGTGTCAAGTGAGCCACACGAGCAAGTAATTGTTTGAATTTCGGAGATTTATATTTCTTACCTCCTTTGTCCGGGTTAGAACCTCCAAATTGGTCTACGAATCCATCGGAGAATAAATACAAGATATCGTCTTTATAACCTTTAATTTCGTGCTGTGTGAATGGTTGGGCGTAATCGTAACGTCCCACAGGTTGTTTATCTCCTTTAACCTGATGAAGTTCTTGATGACGCATAAGCCACAACGGATTATTAGCTCCCGAAAATGTGAGCTTATAATCACTATTATCTTCAGAAGTGTTAGAGGTAATTTTAACCAGTGAAATATCCATACCGTCGTGAATACCTTCATCACCTCTGTCAAAATGATTAATGACAATATCCCTTACCTGATTCAAAATATCAGCAGGCTCGATCACCCGATCTTCTACCACTGTTTTGGTTAGCGCATTTGAACAAATAAATGAAACCATCGCTCCTGGCACTCCATGACCTGTGCAATCGGCAGCAGCTATGTAAACCGATCCATTCATTTGTTCCATCCAGAAAAAATCGCCACTAACGACATCTTTCGGATTAAAATACACAAAATGACTTCGTACATTTTGTTGAAAACGTTCAGTCGACGGTAAAATAGCATGCTGCAATCTCTTGGCATATTGAATAGAATCCATGACCTCCCTATTCTTTTCATCGAGCTCATTGCGTTGCTCTTGCACCTCTAATTTCTGACGCTCAATAATTGCACGTTGTCGTTGCGAGGTTTTTAATCGTTTGAAAATAAATACAGCGAATGCAATAATAACCAATACCAGCACTACTAAAAAAATCGTGCGTTGTCTATTTTGGCTAATTTCTAACTCCTGACGCTTCAATTTTTCTTGTGTAAGCTTATCCTGCTCTACTCGTGCTAAGCTATCTTTTATTTTTTCCTTCTGGTATTGATACTCGTATTTTCGCTGTGCTAATAACTCTTTATTTTCGTCGCGTTTAATCGAATCGCGATAAGCTACATACTGTTCATAAAATTTTAGGGCTTCACCCGTATTTCCCTTGCGCTTCTCAATCTTGTATTTGATTCTCCTGATCGGGTTAACTGTCGATTCATTCTTTAAATCATTGGCGATTTCAAAAGCCCTATTTACAAATAATTCAGCCTGATCCAAATGCTGCATTTTTAGATATATTTCGGCCAATAATTTGTACGATTCCGCTGTACCTGATCGACTATTCAATTGTTCATTTAACGATAACGCTTTTTCTGAATAATTGAGTGCACTAATCAAATTATCACGTGCAATTTCTAGATTGGCATAAGTACTGTAACTTCCTGACAAACCAACCTTATTGTTTATTTGAGTATATAAATATAAGGCTGAGTCAAGATAAATCTGACAGGAATCATACAGCGATTGATCCAACATACGAGAGGCTAAACTGAAATATGTATTTGCAATACCACTCGAATCATTCACTTTCCTATAATTGCTTTGTGCCTCATAGAAATATGTTATAGCTTTTTCATCGTTATCCAATAACACATAGAGTCGAGCCAAATTACCCAGTGCATTACCCACTCCATGTTCATCTTCGAGTTGTTCTTTTATACGTAAACTTTTCATATAGGCATCTATAGAAGATGGAATATCGCCCTGCTCCGAATACACATTCCCCATATTATTGAGTAGCGTTGCTCTAAAACTCAATTCATGCTCTGCATCACCTAAAGTCTCTATACCCTTTTTAAACTGATCGATGGCTTTATTTTGATTCCCTTTTAAGGAGTAGGCTATACCCTTACAGCTGTAAAAATTACTTATCGATTGGCGCTTACGGGATTTCAAGACATAGTTGGACTGCTGAGCGTAATCAATTCCTTGATTTGAAAGTATAAGCGCACTATCCGTGCTTGTAAACAAATAAAAGTTCCATATAAGTCTGCTGAAATAATAAACCCTCGAAGAGTCAGATTTTTTTTCATTCGAATAGAACTCCCATAGCTCCTGTTTAGACATTTGATCCGGTGACTTCTGACTATTTTGAGGGTAGACCTGCTCCGTTCCCACCATTAAAAACAAGGAAAGAATTACAAGTCGATTAAAATGTAATACAAGGCTAGAGAAATGCATGATACGCCTTTTTTTTTCAAATATAAAAATATCTTTTACCTCATCACTGATGGTCAGTACGAAATATTTTGACAATGATTCACAATTCTTAAAATTGCAGCTAGATCAATAGTTCACAATCCAAAACCTGCCTAATAACAGCGTTTTACCAACCAAGCGTACAATAAAACTGAGTTTTCAACCTTTCAGTTGCTCCAATTGGATAGAGATCTTCATAATATGAAAGCATTAAAAAAAATACTTTCTATTGGGTACCCCCTTTCTGATTTTTTCCGTTTCAATATTTCAATAACTCTTGTATTTTACCGTTTCAAATAAATAAGTACATTCGCAAACGCGAAAAAATTGTTGTGAAGAAACTCAGCATTTTCTATATAAAATCATTCATTGGTCCGTTTACGGCGACATTTTTCATCTCCATGTTCATGCTGGTGATGCAATTCTTATGGAAATATATAGATGATTTAATGGGAAAAGGGCTCGAATTGTCCATTATCATAGAACTTCTTTTTTACGTCTCTGCCAGTTTGCTTCCGTTAGCCTTGCCTTTGGCTATACTACTCTCTTCGTTAATAGTAATGGGGAATCTTGGAGAATCGAATGAACTTACTGCGCTAAAGTCGAGTGGTTTGTCCATTTACAGGATTCTTCGTCCATTGTCTGTCGTTATATTAATAATTGCTACAGGTACTTTTTACTTTTCGAATTACATTATACCAATTGCTAATTACAAGTGGCACTCAATCATTTGGGATATACAAGAGAAAAAAATGACCACTTTTTTAAAACCAGGTTCCTACTCTCAAGAGATCGATGGATTCAGCATTAAAATAGGGGAAGGAAAAAACAATGCATTTTCGGATATAATTATTCACGATCGTCGCGATAAGGATATCATAAAAACAATAACCGCTGATTCGGGTGAATTTTACCAATCTGTAAATGGTGATTATTTGTTTTTTAAGCTGTATGAAGGAAACGTCATTGAAGAACTTAAAAACGCTCCAAATTTTGGCGTTCAAAAGAAAAAAAGAAGTAGCCATCGTACTTTTCCTGGAAGGAAGTCTAAGTTTGCAACTGCCACTTACAAAATGGATATGACGGGTTTCAAGCTAAACCGAACACGTGAGGACCTTTTCAAAGATGATTATGAAATGCTCAACGTTTTTCAGCTTGACGAAACCGTAGACTCTTTACAGTCAGCCTATAAGGATGTACAAGAAAAATTATCATTCAATATCACTTCTAAGCACGCTTATTTTCAAGCGCTCAATTATGAACAGCAGCAGTACAATGATTCCGTAAAAAGAGCTAAAAAGGAAACCGATGAAGCTGAAATGCCACAAAAGAACTTACCACCTCCAAAGGATTCAACTAAATTTCAGTCATTTAGCATACAATCTATGACGCACAAAGATAGTGTAAATACTTACGTTCATTTTAAATCAAAATTGAGAACGCTCATATCATCGTTGGAATCACAACAACGAATCGTTGAATCACGCCACAGAACGTTGCGTCGATTTGAAATTGAATTCCATCGGAAATTTTCGTTGTCTTTCTCCATTATTGTGTTATTTTTCATTGGCGCGCCTTTAGGTGCGATTGTCAAGCGTGGTGGTTTTGGAGCGCCAGTGGTAATTGCTGCTCTACTATTCATGGTTTATTTCGTATTAATTAGTATCGGAGACAGCATGGCGAGGAACGAAGTCTTATCACCTTTTGTAGGAATGTGGGGACCCAACTTCGTACTTGCTCCATTTTCCATTCTTCTTATAATCAGCGCTGCAAATGACAAAAGCGTAGTGGAATTACCGCGCTTTTTAAAGCGGAAAAAAAAGACAAAAGATGAGTAAAATCCTTCATTTTTCTCATAAACCAGCATTCCCGTTACGTGACGGTGGATGTGTAGCTATCTCCAGTGTGCTAAAGTCATTAATTAGTCAGCCACAAAACGACATCTATCATTTTACGCTAGCTACAACAAAACATCCCTTTGAGCGCGATGACTATCCTTCAAGCTGGATCAAGAAAATGGAAATTGACCATTTCCAGGTCAATACCCGAACAGATTTGATGGGTGCCATCTATTATTTGTTTCGGGATAAATCATATAACATCGGTCGTTTTAAAGATAAACAACTTTACAAGCGATTAAAGCAACTCCTGGAGGCAGAGAAGTTTGATATCATTATTTTAGATAGTTTATACACCACCCCTTATTTATCGCTTTTTCGAGAGCATTGTGATAAAATCATCATGCGTGCTCACAATGTTGAGCACCTCATCTGGAAACAACTTGCCAAAGGCCAGAAGTTTTCAATTAAACGTTGGTATTTCAATCGCCTCTCAAAACAACTCAAACGTTATGAAGATAGTACTATTCAATCACTAGACGGCATTATAGCCATCACTGAAGGAGACGCCCAATATTTTCATCGTTTCACTCCCGCTGTCACAGTTACAGCAATACCTACTGCGGTAAAAACCAATTTTGACAACCCCAATTATTCAAAGGAGGATTTTTATTTTCTGGGAGCAATGGACTGGCTGCCTAATAAAGAAGGTGTTCACTGGTTATTGACGCGCGTTTTACCTGAAGGGCTAAAAGGAGGTACATTGCACATTGCAGGGAAATCCCTTCAACCTGATGAAATCAAGCATGAGAATGTCACTTGCCACGGTGAAGTGAAAGATGCAAGGCAATATATCAATCAACACGGTATATGCGTCATACCGATGTTATCTGGTAGTGGTATAAAAATTAAACTCTTAGAAAACATGGCAATGGCCAAACCAATCATTACAACTTCTGAAGGTGTTCGCGGCGTTGAAGTCAAACATGGAAGGGAAGTTTTAATTGCAGATACTCCTGAAGCATTCAGAGAACAAATGTACGCACTTTTAATTGATGAGAAAAAGAGAAAAGCGCTAGGCCAGGCAGCGAAAAAATTTGTTATCCATAACTATGGAGAAGAAAAAATAACGCGTCGTATCAATTCATTTATCCATGACGTCTAAAAAGAAATTATTGATCATTACCTCCCGTTTCCCCTACCCGCTTGAAAAAGGTGATAAGTTGCGTGCGTTTTACCAAATTAAGGAATTGAGTGAACATTTTAATATTGAACTTATATCTCTGACAGAACACAAAATTGATAAAAAAGAACTTCAGGCCGTTGGGCAATTCTGCGAAGCCATTCATATTTTTCATTTTTCAGCCGTGGAAAAATGGTTAGGCGCATCTCTTCAATTTTTTACTAAAAAACCCTTTCAAGTTGGATATTTCCACCACCTACGTATTCAGCGTAAAATACAACGTAAATTACAGGAAATAGCCCCAGACCATATATACTGTCAACTCATTCGAGCTGCAGAATATGTCAAAAACTACCATAAATGTCCAAAAACGCTCGACTATATGGATGCACTATCCAAAGGAATTGAGCGGCGTGCAAAAAAGGCAAAAGGTATCACACGATGGCTTTTTCGCTCTGAATTTAAACGACTCATGCGCTACGAAAATGCCATATTTGAATATTTTGAACATCATACGATCATTTCTGAACAAGATCGTGATTATATATTTCACAAACATCGCGAAACAATTCAAGTTGTCGTTAATGGAGTGGACGACTATTTTATGGACTACACGCCTGTTCAGCAACCAAACCTCGACATTGTTTTTACAGGTAATATGTCTTATCCCCCCAACATCACCGCCTCTAAATATATCACTGAAAAAATCTTACCTGAGTTACCTCCCAACACCAACGTAACATTAGCGGGAGCCAACCCAAGTCCAGAAATAAGTGCTTTGGCGAGTGATCATGTGAATATAACAGGTTTTGTAGCAGACCTCCGCACCGTTTATACTACCGCGAAAATATTTGTCGCCCCCATGTTCCTTGGTACAGGTTTACAAAATAAACTTCTTGAGGCTATGGCGCTTGAAGTTCCTTGTATCACCACTTCGATGGCTAACAATGCACTTGGTGCTCAACCCTCTGAGGAAATTCTAATCGCCGATGATACCGATGCTTTTGTGCAGCATATTACTTACCTTCTTGATAATGAAGAAAAAAGATCAGCTCTGTCCAAACGCGGTAAACAATTTATTCGTGAACACTACCAATGGAAACAAGTCACTCAAAAACTTATTGAACTCATTGGTGTTTAAGTTTACAAACCGCATGAAATATCGTACATTTGCAAAATAATTGAAGTTTATGAGGGACAAGCTGAACAGCATTGAAGAAGCCATTGAGGATATCAAATCGGGTAAGATCGTAATCGTTGTAGACGACGAAGATCGTGAGAATGAAGGTGATTTTGTTACGGCGGCTCGTAATGTTTCTCCGGAAGTTATTAATTTCATGGCCACTCATGGCAGAGGATTGATTTGTGCGCCTTTAGTTGAAGATCGTTGTGATGAACTTGATCTCGACCTTATGGTGCATTCAAATTCGGCAGCTTACGAAACACCGTTTACTGTTTCAGTTGATCTCATAGGACATGGATGCACGACGGGTATTTCTGCCAGCGACCACTCTACATCGGTTAAAGCGCTAATCGATCCCGAAACCAAACCGGAAGAATTGGGTAAACCGGGCCATATCTTCCCATTGCGCGCTAAAAGAGGTGGCGTATTGCGAAGAGCTGGTCATACCGAAGCTTCTATTGATTTAGCGCGATTGGCTGGATTTGAGCCGGCGGGTGTCATTGTGGAAATACTCAACGAAGATGGCACTATGGCGCGCCTTCCGCAATTGGTAAAAATTGCCGATCGCTTTGACCTTAAAATCATCACTATTGAAGACCTTATCAAATATAGGTTACAAAAGGAATCACTTGTTGAAAAAGAGGTAACCATTGAATTGCCTACTGAATACGGTGATTTTCGCATGGCTGCCTATAAGGACAAAAATAGCGGTGAAGAGCATCTCGCTTTATTTAAAGGCGAATGGAAAGCCGACGAGCCCGTTTTAACACGTGTTCATAGCTCGTGCATGACCGGCGATATTTTCGGATCGTGCCGCTGTGACTGTGGTCCGCAACTTCAAGAGTCAATGCGACTGATTCAGGAGGAAGGAAAAGGAATTATCGTCTATATGAATCAAGAAGGGCGCGGTATTGGAATGATGAATAAATTAAAGGCCTACAAACTACAAGAAGAAGGTTATGATACTGTCCAGGCGAACGAAAAATTAGGCTTTAAAGGTGATCAGCGCGATTACGGTATTGGTGCTCAGATCTTGCGTGACATGGGCGTTCGTAAAATGCGGCTCATGACCAACAACCCTACGAAGCGTACAGGACTCATTGGCTATGGACTCGAAGTAGTCGACAATGTGCCGCTCGAAATTGAAAGTAACAAACACAACAAGTTTTATCTAGAGACGAAACGGGATAAAATGGGTCACACACTTAAGTTGGGGGACCAAAAATCATAATTCGCTGAATTTTGGATGCGGTGGGATCGGATTTTGTCTTCTAGATCAAATAAGCTGCTGTAGCATGAATGAGGTAACTCGTAACGTATAGCATTAGGGCTAAGTTACCAGCCCTAATTAACCTAAATTCACAATCGTTAAAATAAACCTTGAAACACCCTGCCCCTTGTACTAGTTATACAACAAGGTTTACGATAACCTTCTAAAAGTATAGAAAGCTACGCCTTAATATGCCCCCTGACAGGTAAGGGCTCTAACCGAATATATAAGGTATTAAAAGTTTAGAATTCCTCATTCATCATCTTTACTCGCTATTTCATCGCGCTTTTTCTGTACTTTTTTCGACCACAAACGTCCCACTATCATCAAAACGATAAAAATGGCAACAAAGATGATAGCGGATGTAGAGTTCCACAAACTTTGATTAGTATCATCCTGTTGTGTAATGTTTTGCGGAGTTTGCGCCATGACCATAACCCCATGGAGTATGAATAATAGTAATAATGTTCCTCGATTCTTCATGACATTAAGGTAGTTTTTTTCTATGGAAATAGCAAATGAAAGGCTTTAACTTATCACAAATGAAGCGGGAAATCCGTGAAATATCAGTCGTTGGCCTTATAAAAGTAATCTTTCATACCCGACGTATAGGCACGTTCTATACGACCTTCATCATTCTGGAATAACAAATACAATTCAATTTTCTCGAGAGGATGTTTTTCGACAAAGCTCATTGCCTCTTCAACACCCATCGTCATAAAAGCAGTTGCATAGGCATCGGCAATTGAAGCTTCTTCAGCGATAACCGTTGCACTCAACAAATTATGATCGACGGGCTGCCCAGATTTAGGATTAATAGTATGGCTGTATTTTTTACCATCTTTGACATAAAATTTACGGTAATTCCCTGAAGTAGCCAACCCCATTCCAGCAACCTGAATATAATTCTCTAAATCCCTTTCACCCGTTCCAGTATTTTCTTTTTTAGGAACATCAATACCTACAATCCATTTTTCACCTTCATTGTTCACTCCTTTCGTGCGTATTTCTCCTCCAATCTCAATAAAAAAGTTTTGTTGCCCATTATTTATCAGGTGTTCGGCAACTTCATCTACGGATTGCCCCTGAGCTATCGCATTAAAATCCAATCGCGCACGTGGATCTTTTTTGGTTAAGTTTTGTTGTCCACGAACAACGAAAAGTTGGCCAGGTGCAAACCCCACAAAATCCTGAATACTGTCAATAGTTTTTTGTGTAGGTATAGCGTCTTTATCCTTAAAGAAACCCCAAGCTTCAACGAGCGGCATGACCGTCGGGTCAAAAGCTCCATCTGTTTTGTGATAAACGTACCGACTCTTCAAAAAGCAATCTTCGAAGTAGCGGGTGCTATCGAGTGGTATAACGCTGACGTCATTATTATTAAATCGAACTATAAGTGATGAATCGATGTAACCTGAAAGTTCAGCATCGAATCCTTTAAGTAACTTATCAATCTTTTGAACCGAGGTACGCAACGAATCGTCACTTGTTTTTACGACAAATGTAGTTCCCTGAGTATGACCTCCAATAGAATGATTATCAATCCACCATGTGTCCTTTGTTTGCTCCTGTTCTGCTTGATCGTGATGTTCAGATACCGTCGTTTTATCAGATTCGCTTTTACAAGCAAATAGCAAAACGACAATCAATCCTAACGCACTAATCTTCAAAATGTCGCTCAAGTTTTGCATTTTCTGTTCCTTTCAACCAAGTCATTTCTGTTACAGGATTACCGTTCTTACTGTAAGTGACCGATCCATTTCTAGTTTGAATACGCATGTATACGTCGCCATAATCACCTTTAACTACTATTCTTCGCGTAACAATTTTATACGGGATACTATCGCTATCCTTTCGAACATATTGTTCCTGGGATACACCTTCCGGGAATTCTTCGGCCAATGAATTAGCTATTTTTTCATTAAACACAACTTTTTTCTGTTCGAGTTTATCTAAGTAATCCTGCGTCGCTAACTTTTCCTCCTTAAGGCGTTTTTTTCTAATTTCTTCACCCGCATCAATACTTGCTTCGATTCCTTTGATTTTCTCTTCGTTTTCTTTTACAGATTCACCTTTCTCCTTGCGCGACAACTCTTCTTTAATGCGTGTTCGTTCAATATCCTCAGTTGTACTTTGTCGCGTAGCACGATCAGCATCATTTTTCACTTGAGTCGTTCGTTCAAATTGCTCAGCTGTTCGCTTCACGTTCTCCCGATTTTCAATCAATTCATCCTTTTTATCGCGCGCAGCTGCTTTCTTTCGTTCCTCAATCGTATTGGTGTAATCTTTAACTGCTCGATTTTCTTCTCGTTCTTTATTGCCACGATTTCGCTCGGCAGCCTCTTCCCCTTCCTCTAAGACCTTAATCTGTTCTACAGCTTGCTGACGTTGATCATCATTCCCTTCTTTGGAAGACTTGTACTGCTCTTGAGCTCTCGTCATCAGAGCGTCCGACTTTATATTTTCGTTGTACGTTTCTCTGGTTTCCTGTTGACGCTTGCGCTGTATATTACCTTCAAGTGCAGCTATATCTTCTTTCAATTGTTCCTGGATCACCTGCTTTTCTTTCGACGATTCCTTCTTTTTCAATTCAGCGAGCAAGGCATCACTTTTTGTTTTCTGAATTTTTTCATATTCACTGCGCGAAGCTTCGAACGTACGATTCTCTTCAACCTCTTGAAGACGATCAATCTTCCGTTCATTTTCTTTACGCATTTTCGTAGCTCGCGATGCATCCTGTCGCACTTCATCCGCTTGCTCAGTCAAACGTTCGTTATTGGCTAATAAGTTAGTTTCATCTTTAGCGCGCTCGGCCCGTGTGCGATCTGAGTATTCATTTTCCAGCTTTTTGACCTCATCGATGTTGGATTGATGGTCTTCCGTTCTAGAGCGCTTATAATCGCTAAAATCATCCGATATATAGGTCAATTCCTGATTTTGTTGTTGGCGTTCTTTCAGTTCAAATTGACTTTCCTTACGGGTCAAATCTTCTAATTCACGCTGCATATCATCTAAACGATTAACTGTTTCCAGCTTTTTACCCGATTCTTCACGTCCTAAGGCTGTCCGCCTTACACGAATCTGTTCAATTTCATTGTTGTACATGGAACGTTGTTCTGCATCTACACCAGCTCGATTGGCAGCTTCATTTTCATTTTTGCGGATGCGTTGCTGCACACGCTCTTGTTTCAAACTTTCTTTTTGTTTGACTGCTTTTTCTAATAACGCAGCCCCCTCAGCAATGGTTATATTCTGTTTTTCACCTAAATCTTTTAACCCACGGTCCTTAGTAGCTGTTCCATTCTGAATGGCCTTTATTTGTGCCAACTGATCTTTCGGATATTGGTCGGTACTTCTCAAACTCAACGCGCGTTCATAAAGAGAAACAGCTTTCTCGTAATTCTCCTCATCAAAATATTCATCCGCCTTATCAACTATTTTTTGGTAACGCTTATCATTTCCACGTTCGACCTTACTCTTAGCCATTTCAATACTTTCTTGAACTTTCCGCGCAGCATAAGCGTCATTTGGATCAATCTCAAGCGCGGCTTCATACGCTTCCTTAGCTTCAATATAATTCTCCCTCTCAAATTGTTCATCAGCTTTTTCAATCTGTTCAGCTAATGCTTTTTGCTCGGCCGATTGTTCTTTTTCTTTCGCTTCAAGATCTTTTATAATTTGCTGGGTCTCATTTACTTTATCCTGAGCATAAGTATCATCTTCAATCATTCCAACGGCCGATTGATATTCCTCCAGCGCTTTCTCGTAGGAATTATTCTGGAAAGCTTCATCAGCACGTTCAATAATGTCATTATAGGCCTTATTGTTATCGTTACGTTGAGATGTTTCTAAAGCCTCTTTTGCTTTTGCAATCTGTCTTTTGGGATAATCCTCTTTCGATTTTACTTCAAGAGCTTTATTGTAGAATTCAATACTCGACTCGTATTCTTTATTTCCAAAAGCTTGATCGGCATTTGAAATCAAGTCATTGTACTTCTTTTCCTTCGCGTCTTGTTCCTCAATTTTATTCAACAACGCCTGATACTCTTTTATTTTTTTCTTTGGAAAGTCTTCATTTGGTTTAATGTTTGCTGCATCTTTCAAATGATCAATTGCCGCTGCATATTTAAAATTCTGAGCCGAAACCTCAGCCAAATCCAACTTTTCCTGATAGCGTTCCTCTTTTTGACTATCCTTAGCTTCTTCTTCCGCTTGCTGACGCAATAATTCATCAATTTCTACGATTTTATTTTGAGGTAGTGAAGCTTTAGGACGCATTTCTTGCGCTTTTTCATAGAGCTTTTTGGCTTCGAGTAATTGATTTCCGTCAAAAGCTGTTTTAGCATTGCTCAACAAATTATTATAGCGTTCCTCCTCCCCTTCAAGCGCATTCAGTTGATCTTGAGCTTGGTTCTTTAAATCTTGAGCTTCGCTACCATTTGGACGAACAAGAAGGGCATCGTCAGCTCGCTTTAAAGCTCCTGAATAATCACCAGAATTGAGCAGTTCTTCTGCTTCTGCAACAGCATCGTTGTAAGCCTTCTCTTGTTCTTTTGCTGCTTTCCGCTTTTCAATGCGATCCAATAATGCCTTTTTCGCATTTTCTGCATCCGCATCACCTTTCAATGCCAATGCTTCTTCATATTTGTCTAAAGCCGCCTCTAACTCATCTTCGCTTTCCAATTGCTCCGCTTCTTCAATCAGTGTATTAAATGATTCTTCCAACTGCTTTTGATTCTGTTGGTCAGCCAATGCTGCTTTAATTTTCTCCAGGTTTGCTTCGATTTCTGCATCATCCTGAATTTCCAAAGCCTGCTCAAATTTAGATCGTGCATCTTCCCATTTTTCTTGAGCTAACAGCGTTTCTCCTTCTTGCTTCAGTTTTTCGAACGCTTCCTGTTCTGATTGTTCAGATTTCCATTGATCAAAAGAATCCTGAGCCGCAGTTAGTAAATCTTTTATTTCTTGATTCTCTTCGTCCAATTCAAGTGCTTCTTCATACTTCGCTATTGCCGATTCCCACTGATCTTTACTTTCATGGTCTGCAGCTTGCTTTTTAAGGGTCTCTATCTGTTCCGCGATCGCCTCTTTTTCATTCAACGCTTTGAGCTTATTTTCGATTTCATTTAACCGCTGATTTACGTGATTGTTATCCCCTATAAGCTCTTGTGCCGACTCATATTGATCTTTTGCCAATTTCCATTCACCATTGTCAAAACTTTTATCTGCCTTGGCTACTAAATCGTCAAATTCAGACTGTTGTTCTGCTGCTTTCTTCTCTTTTTCTATCGCTTCAAGTGCATTCGCTTTTCCTTCGATGGCATCAGTATTCGTATCATCCAAACTTAATACTTCATCAAACTTAGTGACTGCCGTTTCGAAATTTTTCTCCTGCATCGCTGTTTCTGCATCGGCTAGCAGACTATTCACTTTTTCATTGATGGTCTCCTTTTCCTGCTGCGCCTCTAATTCCTGCTGCGCTTCGTCCCGCTTTTCTTGCACCTTCGTATCTGATTTCAACTCCAATGCTTCGTCGTAACGTGCAATAGCCTCTTTGAACTCCTCAGCTGCTAAGCGATCATCACCTTTTTTAACAAGGTCATCAAATTGCTCTTGCAACGCTTCTTGTTCAGCCTGCTCAGCCAATTTATCCTCAATGATTTTTATTTGATCCCTGGGATAATCTTCATTATCTATTAATGCTTTCGCTTCCTTGTATTTATTCAACGCTTGATCCCATTCTTCTTTAGAAAACAAATCGTCGGCATCTGCAATAAGTGACTCATATTCTTCTCGTGCTGCCAGCGCCTCCTTTTCTTTTTTCATCAGCGCTATCTGATCCTTGGGATACTGCTCGTCATCCTTTAGATTAATAGCTTGCTCATACTTAGCTATAGCATCGTCGTAGGCTTTATCTTTCGCCAGTTGATCAGCTTTTTCGATCAGATCATAGTATTGTTGATTTGCCTGCTTTTCAGCCAATTCCTCTTCCGCTTTCTGCTGCAACAGCTCCTCGATTTCGATTAACCGATTGTTGGGGTGTTCTTCCGCTGCCTTTCCAGGAACCTGAAGGGCTTCCTCGTACTTACCAAGCGCCTCTTCGTACTTTTCATTCTTGAACAGTTTATCCGCCTCCTGTATCAAGGCGTTGTATTCCGCTTCTTTTTCTTGTTTGAGCTCTTCGGCTTTGGCTAACTTATCCTCAATGCGTTTTTTCATCTTGTTGTAAACCTTGCGGTCCCAATCCATCTTGTAACTCCTTTTGTCGTATGCCCAATCGACGACAGGTTCTTCTTCCATAAATGAAAAATCAACATTTTCACGCGTTTCAAAAAGACTAATATCTACTGGTGGCATAATTTGTCCGCCAATGGGTAATTCCTCATCGATAACATCCGTTACATCGACGTGCATCGTTTTAGTGACGTAACCACTCTTTTCATATCGGATGACATAATCTTTTCCCGTGGGAATCTGAACGGTGTACTTTCCGCGCCGATTGGTGGTGGTTGAATATACCTCCTGACCATTGGCGATGGCGACTACATTTACATCGCTTAAATCGCCGCCATTATCCCGATCATCTATCCTACCTTCAAAAACAACTTCCTGCCCCCAACCCATAGTGCTGAGCAAAAACGTCATTAAGAAAAGAATAAAAGTAGTTTTCATATTACTTATAAGTGAACGATAACTTGTACAACTCGTTACAAGAATCGTTCAAAAGTTCATTGTTTAAAGAACAAATATCGTTAAAATTACTGGAAAATAATAGAAAATACCCGTATGCTTCAATATTCTAAACTTAGTTTTTGGGAAAAAAATGAATACCTCTCTGACATTTCTTTTTGTATCATTGGTGCGGGAATTGTTGGATATTCGACAGCTATTGAACTCAAAGAAAAATACCCAAACAAAAAGATCGTCATTCTTGAAAGGGGATATTTACCCGCAGGGGCAAGCACAAAAAATGCTGGATTTACTTGTTTTGGCAGTGGATCGGAGTTGCTCGATGACCTCAACACCTTATCTCAAGAGGAGGTTATTCAACTTGTCCGACTCCGATATCGTGGGTTACAATTATTAATAGAACGATGCGGTGCAGCAACAATTGATTATCGGTCCATGGGATCCTACGAATTGTTCACAGCTACTGATCAAGGCAATCAACTTTATAACCTTGTACACTCACAAATTGACCGTTTGAACGATATTGTTGCCTCTGCAACAGGAATTCGAGAAAATTTCAAAAAAGGAGAGAATAACTTTGGATTTCTTCACACGCAAGGGCTCATCTTAAGCAAAGGAGAAGGTCAAATCAACACAGGTAAAATGATGACGAGACTGCATCAAATAGCCGTAGAAAAAGGCATTCATATATTATTTAGCACTACTTTTAAGTCCTATCAGCACGTTGGCAATAACATTGAAGTTACTACCAACTATGGTACATTCGAAAGTGAACAATTGATTTTTGCCACAAACGGTCTATCAAAACAGTTGTTACCTAATCTACAGCTAAAGCCTGCGCGTGCTCAAGTATTAATTACCAAACCTATTAAACAACTTCCCTTTCAAGGAACTTTTCACTACGATTCGGGGTATTATTATTTCAGAAGTATAGGAAATCGAATTTTAATCGGTGGAGGGCGCAACACCGATGTTGAAGGTGAGACCACAACCATTTTTGGCACTACGACAGGAATTCAAGACCGACTAAAAAAACTTTTAGAAACAGTGATTTTGCCCACTACTCCATTTGAGATTGAAGACGCATGGTCGGGCATCATGGGGGTGGGAAACAATCGAATGCCGCTTATTCGTTCCCTCGAAAACAATGTCCATCTCGGCATTCGTCTTGGAGGGATGGGAGTTGCACTCGGAAGTCAAATTGCAAAATTATTAGTCGAGCAGATCGATTTAAAATCATCAAGCGCAAAAGAATAGAATCGAATTATTAAATTCGCGTCATGGAGAAAAAATACGTTGAGGTTTGCTTCACCCCTGATGATTATGATTACTTCAAAGGACGGTTTGAAATTGTCGTCGTCATTGATGTACTCAGAGCGACATCTGCGATCTGCTCAGCAATCGACAATGGGGTTAAAAGTGTAATTCCCGTCTCATCTATTGAAGAGGCGCACAATTATCAGGAAAAAGGATTTAAAGTTGGCGCGGAGCGACAGGGTCAAATCGTTGAAGGATTTGATTTCGGTAATTCACCCTATAGTTACATGCAACCTGCGCTTCGAGGTGAAGAAATCGTGTTGTCTACAACAAATGGTACGCGCGCGATCAACATCGCGAAAGATGCAGAAACCGTCGTAATTGGATCGCTACTGAATTTAGAGACATTAACCAATTGGCTTATTGCTCGGGGTAAAAATGTCCTCTGCCTTTGCTCCGGATGGAAAGGAAATTTCAATTTAGAAGATACGATTTGCGGTGGCGCGATTGCCGACAAATTGCTGGCATCCGGGCACTATTCCTCACATGAAGATTCCTCCGTCGGCGCGAAATACTTGTATTGTTCTTCACGCGACAATTACTTTGGATTTTTAAAATCGAGCTCGCACCGTCGACGACTCAAAAAACTCAATCTCAATCGCGATATTAAATATTGTTTAACGCCAAATCAACTGGATGTTATTCCAATTTTACAGAATGGTAAGATTGTTGCTTTATCGGATAGCTAAAAACGATTATCTTTGTTTCACTCCAATGTGCTGTAAAATACTGGTGTCCAAATGAAAAGATTAGCTTATATACTGTTGAACCTGACGCTCAGCTTTGGAGCGCTGGGTAATCCATCAGACACGAGTAAAATAGAATGGATCAAACCTTACTTCAACGCCAGCGCTGATCACAGTTATGCATTACCTGGTAATGAGTCACGTGACGAATGGGACATGATCGGTGTTTTAGTCGATTGTATTGATTCCGCAAAATTCAGCGTAGATCTCGTAGCCTATGACCTCCAAAACATGCGCGTAGGGTCCGCCCTTGCCCGTGCGGCGCGGCGCGGTGTTCAGGTTCGGGTGATTACAGATGTCATCCACCGCCACCATGCTCCAAAGTACACACAACCCATGTGGGATACGCTGCGCGCTGCAGGCATACCAAATATTGACGACAGCGGTACCATATATTGGCCAGACGGAGAAATCGAGCATCGTTTTGAAAAACTACCTAATTCAGGTGCCAATATGCATCATAAATTTGCTGTTTTTGACTTGCTGAGTGAAGATCCAGAAGATTATCACCTCTGGACGGGCACGATGAATGTGACTTACACAGGACCCTGGAATACCAACGCAACATTGCACATTAAGGATAGTGGTATCGCACGGGCCTATTTTGAAGAATTCGAACAAATGTGGGGAAGCGATGAACCGGAGCCCAATGCGCGGCGCGCCCGATTTCATAAAGACAAAGACAACGTTTCTGAAAATGTGCACCATGTAAACGATACGCGGGTGGAAGTGTATTTTGGACCTATGGATCGCCGCAAAACTAAACCGAGTATTTCTGCACGTATCACCGAATTAATAGAAGATTATGCCAAACACGACGCTCGATTTTTAGCTTTTGCTATCAGTTCAAACATTCCTATCAGTCAAGCTTTGATAAAAAGGTCCGGTCGCGGTGAGATTAACTTGCAAGGCGTTATAGATCCTGCATTTTATGCACGCTACCGCAATAACGGTGATATTTGGGCAAGTCCAGAAATGGCATTTGGAAATCGACTCATTTTACCTGCCAAAGAAGTTCGTAAGCTGCACAGCAAAACAATGATTATTGATGCTCAATATCCCTATCCTGAAAAGCATGATGCTTTGACAATAACAGGTTCATACAACTTCTCTGCCGCTGCTGAAAGAGCAAACGATGAAAATATTTTATTCATTTTCGACAATAAAATTACCAATCAGTACCTGCAGGATTTTATGGGGGTCATGAGTCGAGCTAAAGGCGAATCCTTTCACCGCTACCCGACAGTGGATACGACAAAATGGTATGATCAATTTAGAGTCGTTGAAGGCGATCGTATTGAAGTTGAACTCGCCACCAAATTCTATTATCCTGTTGACCTCTTAGGCGTTGATGCACCCCGTACCTGGGGAGGACACGAGGACTCGACATATTATTATTCAGCAGCATCCAAAAACTACCTGAAAACCTTATTAAAAGGAGCTTCTTTGAGAATTGTTGGCCCCCGAGGCTTACCGCGTCACAAATATGGTAGTTATAAGGCCTATGTCCAGGTAAAAAAGGGAGATAGTACTTTCCACCTGAATCGCACTATTCTCAGTGCGGGTCATGCTGATTATTCAGAATATTATTATCAACCTGGTGACTCTGCCATGGCTTTTCAAATTGAAACGGAACGCGCACGACAACTCCAACGAGGCATGTGGGAAAAACCAACAATGGTAGGGCAAAAAATAATTACTAAAGAAGCAGCAATGCTCAAAGACCTGTTTCCATTAAATGTTAATACTGCTACACTGAAACAATTGCAGTTCCTTCCCACCGTAGGTCCGGGGCGTGCTCAAAAAATCCTTGATTATCGCGATCAAAATGGTAAATTTGATTCACTCAATGAACTTGACAGAATACCCGGTATTGGTCCCGCTACGTTGAAAAAATTGGAACCACTGGTCGTTTTTGAGTAGATGCTGATGATTTGTCAAGCTTACCCAAGCGTAAATCTCCATTCTTTTTTCTGCCTCATGAACACTTCCGTCTTCAGCATTTTCCGGCAGCCCGTGGGGCGGTTCCCAAGTCCACGCGTTCGGAGACGCGCGGCAGCTTGGGGATCGGTGAAAAACACCGGATTATTATTAAACGACGCATACGGAGATTGACCGGGGTATTTTCCTGCCAGCGGATCCAAAGATTTCCACCTACCAAGTCGTGGATCATACTGTCTAAATTGCGTAGTATAAGAGTTCCCTTCCCCAGACACTTCTCCATCTGCTTCCATGCCGTTGAATAGATGGCGTGATTCCGATAGATTAAGACTTCTACCAGGCATCAACGTTCCAAACATCTGATAATCGTTACCCTGTTTTCCACCCATCTTAAAAATTGGGGACCTCTCTGTTTTCGAGGTTTATTTTTGATGACCCCGAAGGTTCGAGATTTCCGTTTTACTGCAATATGTTGGTCTTTGGCAACCCATTTCGATAAACTCAATGCATGTCCTCGTAGAACTAATTTACAACATTATTTTTCTTTTTAGCTTTAAAAGTTCATATCTTTGGGTAAATAATTCATGTTTACTTATGACACAGCTCCTTTTAAATATCTCAGATGAAAAGAAAGCCAACAAGCTTATTGAGTTCTTAAGAACGCTTAATTACATCAATATTCAAAAACTTTCTGAAGAAAACATTATGATTCCCGAAGCGGAGAAAAAACTCATGCGCAAACGCCTTAAAAATGCAAAAGAAGAAGATTTTAAGGATTGGTGTGAAGTCAACTAAACAGAACTGATTGAAGATACATATTTAAACTACGCATCATGAAAGAAATAACATTAAAAGTTCCTGATACTAAACTACGCTTCTTTATGGAGCTAGTTAAACAGCTGGGTTTGGAGGTTAAGGATGAAGAACTGATTATCTCAAAGGAGCATCAGGAAATTGTCCTGGATCGCATTCAAAACACAAAAGAAGAAGATCTACTCAACTGGGATGACATTAAAGACGATTTCGATGGTATTTAAAGTGAACCCACAAGCAAAAATTGATATTCAAGATCAAATCCATTTCTATAACGATAAGCAAAAAGGACTCGGTAAACGTTTTCACAATGACGTTAAATCAACCTTCAAAACCATTCGTAAAAACCCTTTCTTCCAAATTCGCTATAAAGATGTGCGTTGCCTACCGTTGAAAAAATTTCCGGCTATGGTACATTACACCCTTGATGAAAATAAAAACCAAATTACTGTTCGTGCTGTTTTTCATACCTCTCAAAGCCCGCAGAAATGGAGTAAAAGGTAAAAGCGTAGCTGCTTTTCTAAATTTCACTCATCAATTGTTCGTCAAACAAACACCTGAAACGATTCTCATGCATAGTTCATAATATAAGCGCGTTACGAATTTTCGTTCCTTTTTTCTAAAAATAGCTGCGATGTGGCGGGGGAGAGTGCGTCTTGTTGGTTCATAAAGCGTTGAAGTTGAGTAAAAACCGTTAAAATTTCACTCAATAGTTAGATCTTTCCTTGAAATTTTGAGAAAATTGAATTACTACTAGAGTCTTGGGTTAAAATCCATTTGAACTACTTCTAAAATCTGTCTGACCAATATTGGTTCAGTTTTGTTGCGGAATTGCGTGGAGTATGCAAAAAATAGCTGCGATGTAGCGGGGCCGAATAGTGTGGAGTGCGCAATCGTAAACTCTATTCACCACAATCTAAATCCAATTTATCGTACGATGATATTTCAATTAAGTATAATTGTATCTCTTCAGAATGCTTTTTGACTAAAATTTTTCGAGAATTTTCCCTTTTAATCAAGGAATCTCCTGAATCTAATAAAGGATGTATATTTCTTTCGGCTGGATCAGTACCATAAATTTCAGCGCTGGCTCCAAACTTTCTTCCATCATCAAGTAGAACAAAAAAACCCCTACCATAAGGACCTACAGAATCAATCTTATTTGAAATTGCACATTTTACTGGGTGAAAGTTATTATTTTTCTCCCATTCACGTTCAAGATAATCTTGACTCCAATTATCAATAAATGCATAGAAACTTACTGCTAATAAACCTAAGAATAACTTAAAATAAAGCTTCTTACCTTTTAATCTACTATTCATTTTTTATCGCTTACTTAAAATTAATCGGTATTGAAATGGTACTCATAATTGAACCTCCATAAATAGTCTCATTCCCAATATCTCCAGAAATACCAATAGTATATGTATCTATATATTCTCCTGATTTAAGCCGTGTCCTTTCTGACCCTACGTTGAGGGCAGTTATATCCATGGATACTTCTCGCCCGTAATACAGCATCTGCCTAATTCCATTTGCATCCATTGAGGTAATTAAATTTTCTTTTGTGATGCTCCCATTCGTTTTATAAGAAATCGATAACATAGCGCTTGCTCCAACATTAACACCTCCACCTCCAAACTTTTGATTATAAGTAATATAAGGCATAAAGGCGGCATCTTCACCTTGCGTTATCCATGTGAATTCAAACTCACCTGCTGCTCCAGCACCAGCCGCGGCCTCTAACTCAACTGATAAAGATACCGCTTGAGGCAAAACACTAGGATAATCAATATCATACGTAGGCATGTGCACATCCCAAAATGATTTCTGTCGACTTTGACGTTGTTGCTGCCATTTTCGTTGCCAGTAGTCAGCGACTAAAGTGTTTTTTTCATCATACGTAAGGTCATAAAAATTATACTGCTGTCCATCTAAATTATAACTTAAATGAAAAGAAGTCTCGTCGCTCTTAGCTGTTCCGTTCACATTTTTGGCATCTGCCACAATAGCCACTTCATCTAAAATCTGTGTATCATCTCCTGTTTCTAACCAAAATCCTTTTTGATCACCTTGTTTGCCAATCCACTGATACTTATTCCCATTTTCCGCCTCATGAAGACTCCCGTCCTCGGCGTTTTCCGGCAGCCCTTCGGGCGGCTCTCCCTCCAGACCGTATGGAGTTAAACGGAAGTTTAAGAAGTGCAACATATCATATACCTATGAACGTCCTGCCTTCTTCATCTTCATTTATGTATTCTTCTTGACTCCGTAACCAAATTCTAGAGTAATCGGAAGTATCAAGTATACTAACGCCCGAATAAATTTGTCCATTTTCTGTAAAGCAATAATTGAAATGTGTCAAATAATTGTCCGCGTTATCTGACGCCAAAGCTAACATGTAATCTGAACATTCGCTTTCGTCTTCATCCCAACTGAAATCGTAATATTTTGCATTACTAGCTTCCTCATTAAAATAAAAATTCACTTCAATACTTGAATCTTCAATACAATGAACCAAATGATAATACGATGTTTTGTGTACATTAAAATACTCTTCACTTTCCCATATAAATTCCGGGTCGTAATAATATTTGTTTAAAATATACTTAAAACTTTTATCCGTACTATTTAAATCACTAAAAAAACTCTCAATCAAAGGCTTGAGGTTGCTCTTAGCTTCCTTTGAATTAGATTTTTGCTCTTCACACCCCTGAAAAATAGGAAGAACACATAACAACATTGATATAGCAATTTTATTTTTCATAACTTATTACTCCATATTTACATTTCTCGGACCATTGTGCCAACTCGATTCAACACTATAGGTGGTATCACCTTTCTTTGTAAAAATCCGTGTGGCTTCTTTTCTTGTTTCTCCTGTTTTAGGACTCTTATAAATTGTATCTATTCTGTACATAGGAAGTCCATGAGCGTGGAAAGGAACAGTGTCACTTCCAATACCAATCTCTTTTTTAAAAACAGGCCGATTTGACGAACCAAATTCATCCATAACCTTACTCCACCATGGTCCGCTTTTAGGCAATTCGTGATAAGGAATCTCAGGTGTCCCATCTCCAAACTTACCTACTCTGTCACTTCCTTCATCGCCATCAGGGTGTCCGTATCCATCTAAATCTGCACCATTATTTCTATCAAATTCCGCAAGTTTATCAATAAAACTTTTCTCAGAAGCATTACTACCAAGTCCTCGTTTATTCAAGTTTCTATTTTGACCAAGCCTATCGGATTTCTTATTATCAAAATCTGGTAAATAATAACCAGCAGGGTTTGAGTTTTCATTGTTTAAAACAATGTCATTATCCCCCTCATCAACGGGACGACCAATCCAACCAAACATACCTTCTACTCGATGGTCAATCGTTCGTTTTGCTGTCACT
>CAJXMN010000038.1 GCA_913056215.1 uncultured Flavobacteriales bacterium
TGAAAAAGATGAACTGAATGGCGGTAAAAAGATCGATGAAACGATTACCCCGCTGAACGGACTCTATGAAGATTGGTTTTTGGATTACGCCTCTTACGTAATTCTTGAACGTGCTGTGCCAGGACTTTATGATGGTCTCAAGCCCGTACAGCGCAGAATTCTTCACTCGATGCGTGAAATGGAAGATGGTCGTTACAATAAAGTGGCGAATATCATCGGTAATACGATGAAATTTCACCCTCACGGTGATGCTTCTATAGGTGATGCGCTTGTCCAGTTAGGTCAAAAAGAATTACTGATTGATACGCAAGGTAACTGGGGGAATACGCTCACAGGAGATTCTGCTGCAGCACCGCGTTACATTGAGGCACGATTGTCTAAATTTGCACTACATGTTGCGTTTAACAATAAAACGACAGATTGGTTAACCAGTTATGACGGTCGAAATAAGGAACCTGATAACTTGCCAGTGAAATTTCCGCTTTTGCTGGCTCAGGGTGCAGAAGGTATTGCAGTGGGGATGGCTTGCAAAATTCTCCCACACAACTTTAACGAACTGATTGACAACTCCATCAATCACCTGCGCGGTAAAAAAGTAGAAATCTATCCCGACTTTCTTTTTGGCGGTATGGCTGATTTTACGAATTATAATGACGGTCTGCGCGGAGGAAAAGTTCGCGTTCGGGCGAAGATCAATAAGGTCGATAAAAAAACGCTCAGCATTACCGAAATACCTTTTGGTACGAATACAACGAATTTGATCGACTCCATTCTGCGTGCCAATGACAAAGGAAAAATTAAAATCAAAAAAATTGATGACAATACTTCGCAAGAAGCTGAAATATTGATTCATCTTGCCAGTGGAGTATCTCCAGATAAACTCATTGACGCCCTTTATGCGTTCACTGATTGCGAAATTTCAATATCTCCCAATGCTTCCGTTATCGATGGCGATACACCGCGTTTTTTAGGTGTAAGTGAGATTTTGCGTACGAATACAGATAATACGGTGGATCTCCTTAAGAAAGAGCTGGAAATTCGTCGGGGTGAGTTAGAAGAGCAGTGGCACTTTAGTTCGCTGGAAAAGATTTTTATTGAAAATAAGATCTACAGTGACATTGAAGAGGAAGAAACATGGGAAGGGGTGATTAATGCCATCGACAAAGGATTAAAACCGCATACGAAACACTTGAAAAGGGAAGTAACGCGCGATGATATTATTCGATTGACTGAAATTAAAATCAAACGTATTTCCAAATTTGATAAGTCTAAAGCCGACGAAATGATTGAGCGCATCGAGGATGAATTGGCTGAAATTGCCTATAAACTCGAACATATCATTGACCACGCTATCGATTATTTTAAAGATCTTAAAAAGCGATTTGGAGCTGGTAAAGAACGTAGAACTGAAATTAAAGTATTTGATAACATCAGCGCCTCTAAAGTCATCATTGCCAACGAGAAACTTTATGTAGACTACAAAGAAGGATTCATTGGCTATAAATTGCGCAAGGCAGAGTATATTCAGGATTGTTCCGAAATTGATGACATCATTATTTTCTTCAAATCTGGAAAAATGATGGTTACAAAAGTCGCTGATAAAAAGTTCGTTGGTAAGGGAATCTTGCATGCTGCTGTATGGAAACGCGGTGATAAGCGCAGAATTTATCACGTTATATATCGGGATGGAAAAGGAGGTAAGACTTACATGAAACGATTTTTTGTAAAATCGATTACAAGGGACAAGGAATACGACCTTACTGCTGGTAAAAAAGGTTCTGAAGTCCTTTATTTCTCTTATCATCCAAATGGAGAGCGAGAAGTGGTGACCGTTCAATTGCGCGCGCGTCCACATCTGAAAAAGTTGCGATTTGACGTTGATTTGGGTGAACAATTGATCAAGAGTAGAAGTGCAAAAGGAAATACCGTCACAAAGGAAATAGTTTCTAAAATTACGCAGAAAGAAGTCGGTGGTTCTACATTAGCAGCACGAAAAATTTGGTACGATGATGTTGTGGGAAGGTTGAATGACGAACAACGCGGTAAATTTTTAGGGCGCTTCCGTGGAGATGAAAAGATTCTTACGCTTTACAAAAATGGTGAATACCGACTCTCTGGTTATGATTTGACCACGCATTTCGATGACGATATGTATCACATTGAAAAATGGCATCCAGAACACGCCATATCTTGCGTATATTACGATGGTGAGAAAGAATTACACTATGCGAAACGCTTTTTATGCGAAGTAACCACTGATAAACGTGTATCATTCATTAGTGATTCAGAAGGAAGTCATCTGGACGTTGCTACAACGGCCTATGAACCTGAAGTCAAAATTATTTACAACAAGTTGCTTAAAGCGACAAAGCATTTGCCAGATCGTTTTGTACGACTCGATGAGTTCATTGACGTTAAGGGTATGAAATCACAGGGTAATCAACTTGAAAAACTAAAAACTAAAGAAATTGAACTGACACATCCAGTTGGTGGTGAAAAGCCATGGCCAGATGAAAGGGACGACAATGACGACGGAGATGATGAGGATACTACTGAAAACGATAATGACGATGACGGCGGAGGAGACGATTCCAGTGGTGGAAGTCCTGCAACAAAAGGTAAAGGTAAAACAGAAACCAGTGATCAATCACCAACAAAAAAAACCGGAGCTAAGCAATCATCAGCAGACAAGAAAAAGCCGAAACCAAAAAGTTTGAGTCGTAAACGCCCTGCATCAAAAGAAGATGAACCTGCACGACAAGTCGAATGGGATTTAAGTAAGTCAAAAAATAAAGGCGGTAAACGACCGGATGCTGAGGATCACCCCAAATTGTTTGATGACTTCAATGATTAGATAGGTAAGTTGTTTGCAAAATCGATTGTTTGAAGAGTTGTGAATCGTAATAACTCTATTTAACATAATATTAATTATAAGACATTTTATAAAGTATAATTGATTTCTTCTTTTTAAAAGTCATCCATATTGATCCCACATCAAATGTCAAAAAAAGAAAGTAGATCATACAACAAATTAATTGACTCCCAAACGTCAGGGAAAAACAATTTGCTTTTAGTGCATAGATTAAATGCTTATTTAAGAATGAATCAGTTTTGATGGTCTTTTTACTTATGGAGCCTTAAATATATACTGGATAACTTAGTTCAACTGAAACACTAACTGCGTTCTTTTTCTTGAGTTAAACATCTACTCATTGAACATTTCCTTAAATTAACTAACAGTATGTAATTTTAGCGCTAATCGTCATTTCGCTCTAAACCCACGCAGGAAATACTTATTATCACTTAGTTTTAAAGATTTATTTATTCCAGTTACTAATCATTCATGATAGTCACTTCAGAACATTCAAATGTCCAGTTTCAGTGATTTTCTCATCATTTTCAGAGGTCTTAAATTCAATTTTCCATATATATGTACCGTCTTTAACGATGGTTCCATCAGCATAAGTACCATCCCATTTAGCGTCCGCGTTGTATGATTCCCAAATCACCTCACCCCATCGGTTAAACACTGTTAAATGGAAGTTCTGTGGGTCGTATCCAGCGGTGAACACTGCTTGAAATTGTTCGTTGTAGCTGTCTCCATCTGGTGTAAACGTATTGGGAACATAAAATAAAACTTCATCTTCAACTATTATTGTTTTACAAATCGTATCATTACATCCATTCTCAGTATTAGCTGAAAGACATGCAGCGTACTTTTCTCCCTCTTCAGGGTATCTGTGTGAAGGATTGATCTCCGATGAATTAGTTCCATCACCGAAGTTCCAAACATAGGAATTAGCATTTTCAGATTGATTAGAAAAATCAACTTCAGGGTCTATAAGATCTAATTCTTTCGGTGTAAACGTAAAATCTGCTATTGCTTTCTCATCAACACAAATGTAGTCATCTAATGTCGTTGATGATGAACAACCACTTTCTTCTACAATCAGAGAAATGTCGTAGCATCCTGCCTCAGTAAAAGTATAACTCAAATTACATTCATTCAATGATACTCCATCCACATTCCAGGTACAATTCGAACTTGGGTTACCGTTATTGGATAAATTAACTGTTAAAGGAACGCAGCCCGTTCTGCGATCCACACTAATGTCAATAGTTGGTGCAGAATTTACTTCTATAGTTACAGTATCAGCTTCAATTTCGGAATTACAATTATCAGATAACTGGACGATATAACTTGTTGTTGTATTTGGATTTACAGTTATATCAGAGGTATTACCAACTATTCCACCCGCATCGTCTAACCAGGTAAAGGAATAATTCCCATCTCCTCCAAGTGCGTTTGCGTTTAGAGAAACTGATTCTCCTTCACAAATCGATTGATCAGAGAATGCCTGTACTGATAATTCAGGTAAAACTTCTATATCAATTGTACCTGTATTCGGACATTGACCAGATGTTTGATAGGTAATAGTATGAGTTCCTGCTCCTGCAGAGTCGGGATCAAATTCACCAGTAATAGAATTAACGATACCATTTCCTGACCAGGTTCCTCCAGTTGTAGCCGCGTTGAGCGTAATTGTTGAAGTTCCCTGACATGAAGGAGAAACAGGGTCAATTGTAGCGTCATCAGTGGGGTTTACATCAATATCAATAGTATCACTATCGCTGCAAGTATTAGCTATGGTATAGGATACAGCATGCGTTCCGGCACCAGCAGTATTAGGGTCAAAAGTACCCGCAGCAGGATCTGTAACCCCCACTCCATTCCAAACTCCGCCAGTCCCTGCTGCATTTAGCGTAATTGATCCATCAGATTCACAAAAAGGTCCCGCGGGCACTATTGTTGCATCCGCACTACCTATAAGAACCTCTACAGTAGCAGAAGATGTTGACCCTGAACCAGTTGAACAGGCCGTAGATCCACCACTTACTTCATAGGTGTAAGTTCCTGCTGAATTTGTATTAGGGTCAAAAGTACCTAAGTATCCTCCAGTTAAGCTTGAAGGACCAGTCCATGTTCCAGTGGCGTCAGGAGTTCCACCTAATTCATCAAATAGATTAATTGTCGCTGTTGATGAACAAATGGACACCGTATCGTCAATTCCTGGATCTCCACCACTTGTCGCTGTTGTTTCGATAATGCTCACATCATCAACAAAATATCTAATCGTATTTCCTGAGGTTACTCCAGCTGCAGGTGTTGTATTTGTAGCAGCATCATCAAAGAAATTACCTATGATAAAATGAGTGATATTCGATTGCGTGGGAGTAAAGCAAAAACTTATTTCATTCCATCCGTTTTTATCTAGAATTATTGGACCTGTATAATTGAGATCTGGCGTTGCATAGTATGGGCAGTTACTTGCATTAAAATAGGCTCCTGTCTCGAATTTAACTCCAATATTATTGGTCCCTACTGCCATTTTATCAGCAAGGCTAACATAGAATTTAACCTCATAAGTTTGACCAGCAACTAGTGGTGTTGAAAGTTCACCTTGTACGTATTCACGCCAGGGATCGCACCCTCCATCACCGTAAGTTACAATATTGACATATCCGTTTCCTGTTCTCGGTGCTTGTTGACCAACACTGGAAGGATGCGTAGAAAAGGGGCTACAATAACACCCTGCTCCTAATGCAGTATTAAAAATATCCGTAGATCCACCAGTGGGAACCGTCCAGTTATTCATTGCATTGTCAAATTGAGCAGCAGCAGTATACCAGTTACATTCGAGGTTACCCACGGTCACATTTTCAAAACTTGGATTTAAAACTAAATTTTGTCCCAATAGCGACGTGAATGACAATAAAGCAAATAGCGTGGTTGATAGTAAATTATTCACTACGGAATTAATAGACATAGAGCGTGCTTTTATTTGTTAGAGAATAGTTCTTATAAGCTTGTTTGTGATTCTTAATCAATTGTTTTGTTTGCTCGAGAGCTTTGTTATTCCAATCGCCCAAAAAGAAAGTTATTAGTGAGGAGTCTTCATTATTGTCGCAAACGACGATTAATTGTTTTTCATTCGAACTTGAATCACTCGAATTTCCAAGTATCTCCTTTAGGCGTACATTCAGCTTGTCATTGTTCAGGTTAAAACCATAATTTGTCTTTTCGATCAATTTCCATCCATTAGATGCATCTTTGTAATAGGTTGTTTGAAGTACATTATCTGAATAAATTGCTTTTAAAACTGTCTTACCTGAATTGTTCACATAAAACCAATCACCCTGTTTGGCTCCATTCGGATCAATTAAATTGTGTGAAGGTTTTCCGAATGAATTATACTCCGGTTCCTTACAGGAACTCTCAATAAAATTTTGTGCTTGTATTTGCCAAAAAATAAAAATTGATAAAACAGTCAGTAGTGTTTTCATATATCGATAATAAAGTTTAGATGTGTTTATTCTAAATTAATCATAATTTCGATACTTTCAACGAATACACATAAGTTCCGTTGCTTTACAGAAAGGATTTTTCTCAAATTTTAATCAATGATCATTTATTTTGTTTTAGAGACGACGAATTAAATCTCCTGCCTCTTTTGCAAAATAATGAGGAGCGTACCCAACCTGGCAGGTAGTTAGTCACTTTGAGCACAACAGCTACCAATTAATTTAGAAAATGACAATGATGAGCAATACCACTGACTTTCTCAAAAAACTGAACAAACAACAAGGTTAAACAACTGTAATCGAAATTATTGAAAACCATAATTTACTAAGAAGTTTGGGAGAACATAAGATTTTGTTGTGATATAACCTACTTTGATAGGAATTTTGCGGATCAGTATTTTATAGAATTACTCGTGCTATTCTGTGAATCATTGGTGGCAAAAGTCCAATTGTTAAAATTTACAGTCTGAAATGATCCGCTACTTCAACGGCTCATTGTAAGGTTTCTGAAGTGCTATTGGAACGCTGAATATCAATTTTTAAATATCAAGAGCAATCAAAAAAAGAGCGGTTGCCCGCTCTTCCCTATTTAATATATATTCACCGTTGAGTTAGATACGCTCTACATTTACTGCATCCATACCTTTCTTACCGCGTGCTTTGTCGTATTTTACTTTATCACCTTCTTCCATAAATTCCTCTCCAGGAACATTGTTAATGTGGAAAAACAGCTTTTCACCATCAAAGTCGTCCGTGATAAAACCAAAACCTTTATTGCTGTCATAAAAAGCGACTTTACCAATATTTTCATCCGGTTCATCTCCCTCTTCCTTCGCAGGAACTCCTACAACAATATCTTCAGCTTCTACTTCTTCGCGATCTTGCTCTTCAGGCGGCGTATCTACGATGTTACCATACTCATCAACGTAAGCTATCATATCATCCAATGGCGTTTTACCATCCGATTTTTCTTCCTGACGTTGCTCGCGCTTCAATTTTTTTTCTTTCTTCTTCTTCGCTTTTTTCTTCTCTTTCTCTCGCTTACTAAAAGTTTCTTGTGATCTACCCATGTATTTTTTTAAACATTGTTCCTTGGTTACTAGAGGAATAATTTCGCAATCGAATTGGTGTAACCACCTCAATTCAATACAAATTTAAGCAATAAAGCTCAACTTTACGAATATTGACGATTTTATTTGGACGCACATGCCTTCAGCAGGGGCACATGCTAATTTTATCGATGAAGATTTGTTTATTTCGCTTCGATCCAGGAAATGATTTTATCATCGTTTGGGAGTGTTCGTGGACCAATGACGTGCTCTAATTCTCCTTTTTCATTGATCAGGTATTTTTGGAAATTCCATTTCACCTGATTATCGCTGTGATTATTCTGCGATTCCTGTGTCAAAAACGCATAAACAGGATGCATCCCTTCCCCTTTCACGCTGATTTTGGACATCATCGGAAATGAAACACCGTAATTTTTCTCACAAAATGCGGCAATTTCTTTGTCAGAACCCGGTTCTTGATTCATAAAATTATTCGCTGGAAACCCTATAATCACAAAATCATCTGATTTGTACTGTTGATAGAGCGCTTCCAGCTTTTCATATTGTGGTGTTAAGCCGCATTTTGAAGCGGTATTGACGACCATAACCTTCTTTCCTGCTAATTCAGCAAGGTCAAACTCACTGCCGTCGATAGCTTCTACGGTGAATTCGTGCAGGGTCTTCGACTGTCCTAAAATACTGGCGCTGCTCAAGAAGCAGATCATTGAAATAAAAAGTGTCTTCATCATATAATTTTTTATACAACAGTGGCGCTCTAAGTTTGTTTACTGATAATATATTTCAACCTCGGTAGCACCTTTCCCATATTCTCTAAAATCAGCATCGTAAAAAGCTACTCCTTCACGCCCCTCAAGGAAATGGCGTACTTCACTTTTTAAGACGCCCTGGCCTACACCGTGAATAATAATTAACTTTCGAATGTGTTTTTCACGTGCTTTTAGGTAATAACGGTTCAACTGAGCCAATTGATAATTCAATAACTCACCGCTCGACATCCCTTTTTCAGAATCCATAAGCATGTGAGTATGTAAATCCACTTCCCAGCAACCGGGTGATTTTATAACATCGGCAAACTCATTGTTCATATTAGAGGCAAGTGCTTGTGCATTGGCTTCTCCTGCCATCTCTGTGACTTCCTCGGGAATACTTTGTGATTGATCGCCTCGGATTTCGACCAGTTGATCTTCGGGATAACTATTTTCAAACCCCGTATCATCTTCAACAATCACAAAGTGATCATTGTCATATCCCTTGACGATCCCCTCTCCTACTTCTTTTAGAAAAAGCACTTTCTCTCCTTTATTGAAACGCATTGATGAAGGCATTAAAATCTACATTTAATAGTGTAAATATAGCAAGTATTGCTGCACCAACCCAAATCAGTAGAAAAATGAGCTTGTGCAATGTCGTCGCATCGCGAACCATCGGTGGATATAGGGCGCGTTCAACTTGTCTCGCCAGAATTTGGTTGAATTTCTCCTTTTCATTATACGATTCAATATCCTTGAGAACAGGACGATAATCAATTATAACTTCTTTAATGTCTGCATAGTGTTCATCCGAAAGATCTTCGTAATTGATTTCATAATTGAAACCTGAAGCATTGAGCTCATCATGTATTTTGTACATCTTGTACTTTTCGCGGGTTCGCCACCCGATTACAATTCCTAACCCTAGGGACAACCATGAATTGCTCCAAAAACCGAGGACCACCAATGCTAGCGTAAATACACTCATAATGATCAGTTGAATCAAATTGTATTTTTTTCGAAAAAAAGCACGAATCAGTTTACCGCCATCAAATGGTTCGAGCGGAATTAAGTTCAAAACGTTAATACCCATAAGCACTACTCCTACCTGTAGAAAAAAAGTAGACGATTCAGCGAGACCAAAACTAAAAAGAATATCTCCCAGGATAATTCCCGGAATCGGACCAGCCAAAAGCGTGAAAATACTCTGTTTTTGAGAATAATTTTTTTTATATCCACGCCACAATCCACCAAAAAATGGTATTACAATAAAAGACATTTTTTTATATCCAAAGGACTTCATGCACAAATAATGGCCGAGTTCGTGAATCAAAATAATGGCTAAAATGGCAGCTATAAAAACATAATCATCAACAACTAATGAAAAAGTCAAGGCAAAAAGAATAATCGACAGGACTGTAACCGAAAAATGAAATTTATTTGTCTTTTTTTCGATAGTGGGTTTGGGAGGGTAACTTGTATTCATATTCATAATCTAAAAGCAAACTTATGTTTATTTTTGATTTGCGCCAAATATTAAAGGTATATATCCTTCCACTTCCTTTTTGTGTTTAATAATTGTATGTTGGAGATTAAACATTTTCAGGTATTATCGCCTGAATTACAAAAAGTCAAATTGCCAAATTGCAATATGCGAGCTAAGAACAAAATTTCAATTCCCCCAATTTTAAATGAGGCATAGTTTAAAATGGTTACGTGTCTAGCGTGATGCTGTTTTCTTTGATTTTCATTATTTTCGCACTATGATTACGGCAAAAGGGATAAAGAAGCAATATGGAGATGTCAATGTACTGAATGGCATCGATTTAGAGGTCAGTCAAAATGAACTCATTTCCATTGTAGGCGCCTCAGGTGCCGGGAAAACAACCTTATTACAAATACTCGGTACCTTAGAAACTCCAGATGCCGGAATATACGAGCTCGATGATCAAACACCTTTTGACCTCTCCCAGAAGCAATTGGCACGATTTCGTAATGAGCAAATTGGTTTCGTATTTCAGTTTCACCAATTACTACCGGAATTTACGGCCATTGAAAATGTCATTTTACCCGCATTAATTCGCGGCGATCAAAAACAAGATGCAGAAAAACGTGCCCATGAACTATTAAATTTTTTAAATCTCAAAAATCGGGGTGAACATAAGCCAAAAGCATTATCTGGAGGAGAACAGCAACGAGTTGCTGTTGCAAGAGCTCTTATGAACCAGCCGAAATTAATTCTCGCAGACGAACCGTCAGGTAACCTCGATACGAAAAATTCAGAAGAATTACACGAGTTGTTTTTTGACCTCCGATCAAATTTTGGGCAAACTTTTGTCATCGTTACACACAATGAAGCGCTGGCGAATATTTCTGACCGTAAATTGGTAATGGCAGATGGGAAATTTATCGATTGAAGCATTGCTCGAAATCCGAGAACTGCTCGAAAAAAAGTATCATCAATTTAATCAATCTTATTTTATTGAGCACGATCCCATTCAAATTCCGCATCGTTTTTCAAAAAAGCAGGATATAGAAATTACTGGGCTACTCATAGCAACTATTGCCTGGGGGAATCGAAAAATGATTATTAAAAATGGTTTCAATTTGCTGGAAATCATGGAGGATAATCCGCTTGAATTTGTTTTAAATTATGACTCAAAGGACTTAGTTCACAGTCATTTCGTCCATCGCACCTTCAATCACCAAGATTTGGATTTTTTTCTACGGGGGTTAAAAAAATGCTATACAAATCATGTATCACTGGAATCCTGGTTTAATGGTCCAGCCGATGCGCACAACTGTAAACCACACCTACTCCATTTCCGCTCAAAGCTTTTCGCAACCACACATGCTTCTCGCTCTGAAAAACATGTTTCAAATCCAGAAAAAGGTTCGGCCGCTAAACGACTTAATATGTTTTTAAGATGGATGGTTCGGCGCGATAAAAACGCCGTTGATTTTGGGGTTTGGGACTCTATCTCCCCTGCTCAGCTCTGTATTCCACTCGATGTGCACACTGGAAGAGTTGCACGGTCAATAGGTCTTCTTCAACGGAAACAAAACGATTGGAAAGCTGTGGAAGAACTGATGCAAGCGTTGCGATTGTTTGATCCTGTAGATCCTGTCAAATACGATTATGCGCTTTTTGGTTTAGGTGTTTTTGAGCCCAATTCATTCCGTTAAAAAGAGATACGCGTAATGTTTAAAATAGATTGACTTTTGGCACGGATCAATTTTAGTATGATGGAACAGCTTGCCTTCACTTCTGCTGAATCTTGAAATTTAGTTGGGGTCATTGTGATGTCTTTTTAAACAAACCTTTATATTTGAGACCATGAGTTTCGTCTACCCTTCGTTTTTATGGGCTTTCGCTGTGTTAATAATACCAGTGATGATCCATTTATTTAATTTTAGAAGGTACAAAACACTCTATTTTTCAAGTATTCAATTCATAAAAAAAGTTGATCGCGAAACCAATGCTACCAAAACATTGCGTCATTATTTGTTATTATTGATGCGGATTCTTGCTTTATCAGCTTTGATTTTAGCATTTGCTCAACCGTATATTCCTGATTCCACTGGTGCTTTAGATAGTGAAAAAGTCATTGTATTTCACGTGGATAATTCGTTCTCAATGGCAGCTAAGGGTACTAATGGTGACTTATTGAATCAGGCCAAAACTACGGTCCGTTCAATTGCACAGCAACAACCCAGAGATCAAAAATACATGTTAACCTCCAACGCCCTAACTGGTGGTGAACACCGATTTATTACATTAACTGAATTGGAAGATCGTCTGGATGAAATTGCGATCAGCCCTCAAATCCGATCTTTAACAAATCCATTAAATAGTATCCAACAGCACCTTCAATCAGAACAATTTAAAGGTGCTGTTCAACATGTGTTTCTATCTGATTTCCAAAACGTAAATATAGAGCAGTCCAAAGCTGATGTGCAACTTGATTCAACGGCACAATACAACCTTCTAAAGCTTGTACCACAAAATCAAAATAACTTGTTTATTGATTCCGTTTGGTTTGATTCTCCCTTTCAGCGACAGCAACAAAATTCGACACTCAATGTACGTATCAACAATTTATCCGATGTTGCAATAACAAATGCAGAGGTAAATTTGACCGTTGGATCAATTAAGAGGCAAGCGCTGGTGGATGTTCCTGCGAAAGGTTATACAACCAGTTCGATTAATTTTACGACCAAAACAATCGGTACCCATAAGGCAAAGGTGGAAGTTATGGATCAAAATCTTTATTTTGACAATCAGTTTTATTTCACATTCCACGTTAATGAAGCTGTAGAAGTGTTAATCATCAACGGCGAAGATGGTTCAAAATATCCAGCACAGGTTTTTGCAACTGATGATTTTTACCAGGTCAATGAACTCCCTGTAAAACAAATTCAACTTGATGCACTGGCTAAAGCAGATTTTGTAATACTCAACGGATTAAATCAATTCTCTTCAGGATTAATTACGCAAATAAAGCAACACACAGAGCGTGGTCAGCTCATTACTATTATTCCAGGAACAAAAGTCGATCAACGTAGTTACAATCAATTACTTACTCATTTAGAACTTCCTGCGATTAACGACCCAGTAGCGCAATCATTGCGGATTCAAACCATCCATTCTGACCAATCCTTTTTTGATGGTATGTTTACCAAATCAGTTGATCAAATTCGTATGCCACCACTGAATAAATATTACGCCAGTCGATCCTATACGCGTTCAAATTATTTTTCGTTAATTGATTTGGAAAATGAACAACCCCTTTTAGTACAAGCTGGAAATGGAAATACTTTCATGTATTTTACAGCAGGAAATCAGTCCTTTAACGATTTTAGTCAATCGGCATTATTTGCAGCAACATTACTCCGGATGGGCGAATTGAGTCAAGCGAATCACGATTTATGGTTGACCATCGGAGAAAATAATTCGGCAAAATATCGCATCGATCCACCAGACGATGAAGTAATATCACTTCATCGTCCTCCTTATTCGTTTATTCCTTCTTCGAGTTACAAGGATGGATACCTTAGAATAAATGCTGATTTCACGGAAGAACAAAGAAATATAGAGGCTGGTAATTACGCCATTCAGACCAAAGATAAGCAGTTAGGTTATCTTGCACTGAATTACTCGCGCAAAGAATCTGATCTCACATTTGCCCATTCGTCAGTAATTAATTCGTTTTTAAAACAAAGAGGAGCTCAACACATTCGCTATGATGACATTGTTAATTTTTCAGATAGCGAGCAATTATCAGTTCAAGATGGTTTAGAATACTGGAGAATTCTTGTAATTTTGGCTGCACTATTTCTCATGATGGAAATGCTCATCGTAATACTGTGGAAAGCATAACATGAAAACGATACTAAAAAAGGCGAAAATTTATGATTTCGGAGCTCCTCTGCACGGTAAAGAGCGCGATATTGTCATTGATCAAGGAGTAATACAACGCATTGATGAATCTATTGATAGTGAGGGGGATGCCCGTATCATTTCGAGTTCATCACTGGCAGTATCTCCGAGCTGGTGCGATTTGAAAGCGAATTTTCGTGACCCTGGGGAAGAATTCAAAGAAGATCTCGAGAGTGGATCGCGTGCTGCACTTGCGGGTGGCTTTGGATATGTTGGTATTACGACGGGAACGCAACCTGTGATTGATAATAAATCCCAAGTCCGATACATCTCAAGGCAAAACTCACCTGAGAACATCGTTGAACTCGTTCCTCAAGGTGCTATATCTAAAGGGTTAATGGGTGATGAGCTCGCTGAAATGTATGATATGCATCGACACGGTGTGTGCTTTTTCAATGATGATGAGAAGTGTTTATCGGCTGGACTACTCTACCGCGCTTTGTTGTACACCAAAAACTTTGAATCCCGCGTTGTTTCCTTTCCGATGAATTTTTCTATGATTCCAAATGGACAAGTAAATGAAGGAATTGCTTCAATCCGAACAGGACTCAATGGGATCCCTGCAATTGGAGAAGCGATACAAGTACAACGCGATCTTCGTCTCCTGGATTATACGGAAGGTAAGTTACATTTTACTGGTATTTCTTCAGCTGATTCTGTTCGTCAAATTGAAGAAGCTAAATCGAACGGATTAAATGTTACATGTGATGTTCATGCTCATCAATTGCTTTTTACAGAAGAAGCTGTACTTGGATTTGATACTCAGCACAAGGTGATGCCTCCTTTGCGCACACAAGCTGATCAAGATGCGCTATGGAAAGGTTTAGAAAATGGCACTATTGATGCTATTGTTTCTAATCATCAGCCCGAAACAGTTGAATTTAAAAATGTTGAATTCAATCGCGCCGCCTTTGGCAACAATTCAATACAAAGTATTTTTTCAGCATTGATTACGGCTCGACCTGATGCAGTGGATATTATTATTCGTAAATTGGCATACGATGGTCGAAATTTACTGTTGGGAAAAAAGCATTCCTCCATTGAGCAGGGACAAACGGTTGATCTCACTATTTTTGATACGCGAGAAAAATGGCGTTTCACTGCTGACCAGTTAGCATCGAAAAGTTCAAATGATCCATTTTTGAATCAGGAGTTAACTGGGAAAGTCTTAGGAGTGATAAAAGGTAATTATGATAATCTGAAATAATTAGATTGATTTTGGGTAAAAATAAACATTTCATAAAAGAGTTTTTTAAAGAGAAGAAGACCGTTGGGGCGGTTAAACCGAGTTCGAAAGCACTCGGTAAAAAAATGTTATCGCCTATAAATTTTTCGAATATTCAGGCTATCGCTGAATATGGACCTGGTACGGGGGTATTTACAAAAATGATCGTTGATCAAATGGATAAAGATACTGTGCTACTTGTTTTTGAGTTACATGAAGCATTTTTCAAAAAACTTGAGAAACAATATAGCAACCACAGCAACGTACACATTATCAATGATAGCGCAGAGAATATTAGAAAATACCTGGATAAATACAAAATTGATCACCTCGATGCTATTGTTTCTTCTTTGCCACTTACGAACTTCAATAACACCCTAACTTCTCGCATTTTAAAGAGAGCCCATCAATCGTTAAAAGAAGGTGGGATTTATGTTCAGTTTCAATATACGTTGAATGCACGGAAAATTTTGAAACGAATTTTTCATGGTATCCGGATTAATTTTACACCTAATAACTTACCTCCAGCTTTTGTTTATACTTGCGTCAAAAAGTAAAGTACTTTGTTACCTAACAAATCTACAGTATAGCCACTTTAATAATCGACGGTTCAATTATCAAGTATGTAGCAAGTATGTAGTTTAATACTTAAAAAGAAAAAATAATAGGTTTTTAATAAAAAGACCGACTCCAAAAGAGCCAGTCTTCCATCGTAGTTAGTAAACCATTAGTAGCAGTGGAAAATGCTTCTGATGTTATGACGTTCTGATATTTAGAAGGGTTGTTTATTTAAGCTGGAAATTTAAAAAATGTTAATCTAAAATTGAATTACTCGTTATAACATCGTACTATTACACACATTCATAAGAACGACTTGCATTTTATGATTTTCAACCAAATACCTCCTTTATTACTGATTTGAATTCACTTTCCGATTTTCTTCCTCAGAAATTAGATCAAATGGCAACGTTTCATTGATTTGCTTATGTTGAAAAAGTATATACTGTAATGGTAAATCGTACACACCGGATACTATTGAACTATTTGTATTGGCGATATATCCGAGTATTCAACAGCTTGAAGTATCTAAAAATATTCATAATCAACAAATTATAGCAAATATCTTAATATTAATTAATTTCATTATATTTGATACAGACAACAACTTCTGAGCTTATGAGTAAAAACCTTTTCATCGTCCCCCATGACTTTACGAGTGTTGGAGATGCCGCTTTGAAATACGCTTTGTATATGGCGGGTCCAAGAAAAAGCGACATTGAGTTGCTGCATATCGTTAATAATAAAAATAGTCAGCGCGCTGCGCATCAGAAATTAACCGCCATTATTGAGAATCTTGATTTGAATGTTGGGGACGTCAATGTTAAGGCAGTTGTTCGTGTTGGTAATATTTTTGATGACATTGGAAAGATTGCCGAAAAAAAAGAAGCGCGTTTGATTATTATGGGGACTCACGGTGCAAAGGGTATGCAAAAATTATTTGGTTCTTATGCCATAAAAGTTGTGACTTCGACCAGTGTACCATTTCTCGTGGTACAAGAAGGTGTGGAGCACAAGGAGGTCAAAGATATCGTTGTTCCCATCGATGTGTCAAAAGAAAGTCTGCAAATTATTAATGTTGCCGCCGAAATAGCACGCACCTTTGATTCGCACGTGCACATCCTTTGTGAAGATCAGAAAGACCCTCGCTTGTCTCAGCAGATGAAAATTCGTATTTCTTTGGTCAAAAAAGAGTATCAGGAAAAAAACGTGAAATCAAGCATTGAAATTATCAAGGGAAATAAATCTTATCAGCACAAGGTTATTAATTATGCTAAAAATGTCGATGCGAATATGATTGCAATTGCCTACCACTCTTCGAGCCTCTTTGCCTCTTTCGATACTTATGCCCAAAAGATTATTACCAATGATGAAAATATTCCTTGCCTCATCATCAATGCTAAATTATTGTCGAAGCTGTATTATTAACTTTTAATGTACCTTTGTGCTTATGAATAAAATAAGTATCGGGGAAGTTGCTACTTTAACAATTGATCGCTTTACAAGTGTCGGTGCATTTTTGAGAGATGAGGACAATGAAGAAGTTTTATTACCTAATAAATACCTGAATCCAAACCTGGAACTCGATCAGGAAATTGATGTTTTCATTTATAACGACTCGGAGGACCGGCCAGTAGCTACTACAGAACGTCCATTAATTAAATTAGACGACTTCGCTTTTTTGCGTGTTAAAGACGTCTCCAATTTTGGAGCATTTCTGGATTGGGGAATGGAAAAAGATTTACTCGTACCTTTCAAAGAGCAAACGGCTAAAATGGTTGTTGATGGTGTCTATCTGGTACGATTGATAAAAGATCAACAGACGAATCGATTGGTTGGAACGGCGCGAACGAATCGATACTTATCCGACCAGGTAGACGAATTGGCGCAAGGTGACCGCGTTGACCTCTTTATTGGAGAGATTACCGACCTCGGAAGAAAAGTGATTGTCAACAATAAGTATCATGGCTTAATTTTTAAAAACCATCTCGTACGACCATTGAGGACTGGTGAACGCACCGAAGGTTACATATCGTTTATTCGCCAAGATGGTAAACTTGATATTTCACTGGTTCCTATTGGAATTGAAAAATTTGACGAATTTACACAGTCCATTCTTGAGTTTTTAGAATCGAATGGTGGGACAATGACACTAAATGACAAAAGTCACCCTGATCTTATTAGGGATGAACTTGGTATGAGTAAAAAATCATTCAAAAAGGCACTGGGTAATCTGTACAAATCCAGAAAGATTAAAATATCTGATGCAGGTGTAGAACTCGTTTAAGTTTAAATTACTTTACGTCTGTTTTTACCTTTGGCGGTGCTTGTTCAATAAGTCACCATATTCGTAGAATTGTATAGATGCATTCTGCAATTTTTTCTGAACATTCAGCTTCTGAATAGCCGTATTCGTTCGTTTCTTAGATTGTTCAATGCGTTCCCATTGTTGCGGAGAGAGAGTTATAGTGTCCCGTCGTTTGAGATACTCATTAACAGGCAAAATTTCATATTGATATCGATCACCAGATTTAACACGATTCACCCATGTCGGCTCGTAAAAAACAGACTTTAATTGAACTTCTGCATGAGGAGGTTTTATAAATTCTACGCCCACAAGTAACCCATCTTCTGTAGCGTAATTCTGCATGGTCTCGTAGCGTTGATTTGAGATGAAATTCCCCATTGAATAAGCTACAAAGGTTTCATTACCTGTACTATCATTGCGCATAAGATCAAAAGGCTGCACGACGTGCGGATGACTACCGAAAATGACATCGACTCCATATGCGTTTAGTTGATTTGCCATGAACACCTGAACTTCATTAGGTAATGGCTCGTATTCTTTTCCCCAGTGCATAATGAATACGATTACGTCTGCACTATCAGCACGCATACTATGGATGGTTCTTTTTATTCGTGGCAAATCATTTTTTGGTGAATAGGGGTCGAAAGAGTTGATGCAATGTGCGTAATCTTTTGGAACCACTAGCCCGTTAATTGTTTTCAGACTATCCTTTTTCCCAGACTCATAAGTGTAAGCAGTTATGCCTATTCGAATACCCTTAGCCTCCCGGATAACATAATTCTTGTCCGTAGATTTTTTTTGTGTTCCTACTGATTCGAGTCCGCGTTCATTCAATACGTCAAGCGTTCGCAAAAGCGCTGGTGTTCCCTGGTCGTAGCAATGATTGTTGGTCGTAGTCACAAGGTTGATACCTGCAGAATCAATAGCATTTGCTAACACATCGGGAGTATTAAAACGCGGATAGGCCTTAAATCCCAGCGATGAACCACCAAAAACAGTTTCTAAATTGGCTATAGAGATTGCAGGAGTTTGTAATAAAGGGCGCATCGCATCAAAGTTGTTGTTAAAATCATAGGTGTTCTCTGATGATAATTGTGCGTTTAATTGTGTTTGATGCACCATTATATCGCCTACAGAGGAAATAGTGGCGTGAGCTGTGTCTGTAGATTGACGTACTGCGGTCTCTTCAAGCGGTTCAAAAATTGAAGGAGGCACCTCAATTTGTCCTAAGCAATAAAAAGAGCTGACTAAAATCGTCCAAAAAAGGGTAATATACGGAGTTATTGAGTAAGAAAACATATACTTATTGTAGATAACGTTCTGTAAGGTATAAAAAAAGGCGAACCTGATTGATTCGCCTTCCTTCTATTTTAAATTTAGATCAAATTATTCTTCCGATTTTTGTTCGGCTTCAATTTTCTCTTTTTTCTCTCTGTACTCCATAGCCTTTTCAGTGTTTCCTGCACGTTTATGCACTTGAAATAATACTTGAAGAACTCCAGTGTTTTTAGGGTCTTGTTCTATGTATGTTTCAAAAGGTTCAATAGCTTTTTCGTACATTTTATCACTTTTATCAATGGTAGGCTGGTAATCGGGGTTATTAAAATCCATCTGATTTGCTTTTCTCGCTAACTTATCAGCACGACCCAAGTAGAGAACCCCAAGATTATAGGCTGCATCGAGGTAATTTTCATCAATTTCGAGTGCACGCTTAAGATTTTTCTCAGCTTTTCCATAAAGCATTTCAACTTCCTGTGATTTCTCACCATATCCATCATCCGTGATTTCCATCTTTTGAAGTTCAGCAAAAGCTTTATCTGCAGCACTTAAATAAATCGATCCCATGGTACTGAAAAGTGCTTTATTTTCTGGGTCGGCCTCAGCAGCTGCTTTAAAATATTTCTCAGCACGTTCGCGATCATCGCTTTCAATCGATAAATTCACCCCTTCAATAGCGATATCGGCATTTTTAGGGTACGCTTCACTCGCCAGATCAATAAAGTCAAGCGCCTCTTCAGATTTACCTTCATCCTTCAAGGTTTTGATTTGGTTACGCGCAGAAACTATAGCATTGTTTTTGAGCTCTTTTCTTCTCTCTTTATCTGGCTCGGGAACTAATCCAGTGAGCTCATACGCACTCGAAAACATCAAAAATGCCTGTTCAAATTTACCTTCATCAAACATCGCTTTACCCATAGAAACTGCCTGACCTACCTTGCGGTCAACAAAATCCTCAATATCTCTTTGATAGCGACGTTTTTCTGATGCAATTTTGAAAGAAGATTTGATCTCCTTCATCGTCTCCTCACTGCGGTATTGTTCTAAATCTTCAAACTGCGTTGACAATTCAATCAAGGCGAAATTGATAACACCATTGTAATAATGAGCTTTCTCATCATTCTTCGTATCCTCATGCTTCATCGCTGGATCAATAAATGATTTCGCCTCCATAATTACCTCTTTGGCTTCTTCCATGTCTCCTGACATCATGGCCTGCGGATACTTTTTATATTCGATTGCCGCTGATACCACATTGCTATTTTGTGCATATACGCCGCCCACGAATGAAACAGCCGCCAAAACACTTAAACTCAAACGTATTAATTTCATTTTTACTTGTTTTAATTATTCTTCATTGTTTTCATCATTTTCCGTGCCATTATCGATCTCATCGAAATCTTCATCTTCCTCGTCGTTTTTAGGCACCTTAGCAACAGCTGCAATTTCACCACCTTTGGAAAGTTTAATAACGCGAACACCTTGTGCCGCTCTTCCCATTACGCGCAGTTGCTCCACATGTGAACGAATTGTAATTCCTTTTTTGGTGATAATCATCAAATCATCGTCATCCGTCACATTCTTGATAGCAATTAGGTTACCTGTTTTTTCTGTTACAGATATTGTTTTCACACCTTTTCCTCCACGGTTGGTAATTCGATATACAGGTTCTCCCGTTTCGGGATCATTAAAGTAAGATCGTTTTCCAAAACCATTTTCCGATACCACCAATATGGAGTTTTCGCTATCAGGATCTATACAAATCATACCGATAACTTCATCGTCAGGTGTACTCATTTTGACTCCTTTTACACCTATAGAATTTCTACCGACTGTACGAACAGTTGATTCATTAAATCGAATCGCATAACCTGATTTTTTACCGAGTACAATTTCTTTATTGCCATCAGTTAACTTAGCTTCAAGCAATTCATCACCGTCGTTGATATTAATGGCATTAATTCCATTCGTACGAGGACGAGAATACGCTTCCAGTTTCGTCTTCTTGATGATACCTTTTTTGGTACACATCACAATAAAATTATTGTTGACATACGTTTCGTTTTTCAGGTCTTCAACGTTGATATATGCCTTGATGCGATCGTCTTGTTCAATGTTAATCAAGTTCTGAATCGCACGACCCTTAGACGTTTTACTTCCTTCCGGAATTTCGAACACGCGCATCCAGAAACACTTGCCTTTCTCAGTAAATACGAGTAAGTAATTGTGATTGGTTGCCACAAAAATAGATTCTAAAAAGTCCTTATCGCGAGTAGTAGAACCTTTTGAGCCCGTACCTCCCCTATTTTGTACTTTGTATTCATTCAGGCTCGTACGTTTAATGTATCCGGCATGTGAAATCGTCACCACTACTTCGTCGTCTGGTATCAAATCTTCAATTCTCATTTCAGAGGCAGAATATTCAATGGTAGAACGTCTTTCATCACCGTATTTATCACGGATATAAATCAATTCTTCTTTGATGATTTCCATTCGGCGTTCCTCACTGCCTAAGATATCTTTCAAATCAGCAATCGTCTCCATCAAATCCTCATACTCTGAACGCAACTTATCTTGTTCCAGTCCTGTTAGTTGACGCAAACGCATCTCAACTATTGCACGGGACTGTAATTCCGATAAATCAAAGCGCTCAATGAGTTTGTTTCGTGCTTCTTCAGGGCTTTTAGAACCGCGAATCATCTTGATCACTTCGTCGATATTATCGGAAGCGATGATCAATCCTTCTAGTAAGTGAGCGCGCTCTTCTGCTTTACGCAAATCATATTTCGTTCGTCGAACTACTATTTCATGGCGGAAATCGACAAACTTCGCAATGATTTCTTTTAAGTTTAATAATTCGGGTCTACCATTAACTAAACAGATATTATTAACTGAAAAAGAGGTTTGTAAAGCTGTATACTTAAACAGTTTATTCAACACAACATTAGGAATAACATCACGCTTCAGTTCATAAACAATACGCAGTCCATTACGATCCGATTCATCACGGATGTCAGTAATACCTTCAATTTTTCCGTCATTTACCAAATCAGCCGTTTTCTTAATCATATCGGCTTTATTGACTTGATACGGAATTTCGGTGACAACAATATGTTCTTTACCAGAAGCACTCATCTCCTCAATTTCAGCTTTCGCGCGTATAACGATACGACCTTTCCCCGTCTCGAAAGCACTTTTCACGCCATCATAACCGTAGATAATTCCCCCAGTTGGGAAATCTGGTGCTTTGACGTGTTGCATCAACTCCTCAGTATCAATATCTCTATTTTCAATGTAAGCTGCTGTCCCATTAATAACTTCAGTCAGGTTGTGAGGCGCCATATTTGTAGCCATACCTACAGCAATACCGCTTGCTCCGTTTACGAGTAAATTTGGAATCTTCGTAGGTAAGACAGTAGGTTCTTTCAGACTGTCATCGAAGTTATTTTCAAAATTAACTGTTTCTTTCTCCAGATCAGCCAACATTTCTTCAGCGATCTTACGCAATCGTGCCTCAGTATAACGCATTGCTGCCGGACTATCTCCATCGATTGAACCGAAGTTACCCTGTCCATCAACGAGCGGATAACGCAGTGACCAGGACTGTGCCATACGTACCATCGTATCATATACTGAACTATCACCATGCGGGTGATATTTACCGAGTACCTCACCGACGATTCTGGCGGACTTCTTGTAAGCCTTATTTGAATAAACACCTAAGTCTTGCATACCATATAAAACCCGGCGATGAACTGGCTTAAAGCCGTCGCGCACGTCTGGAAGTGCTCTGGAAACAATCACCGACATTGAATAATCAATGTAGGCCGACTTCATTTCATCTTCGATATTAATCTGAACAATTCTTTCTCCTTCTGCCATCTTGTCATTTAATTAGTTGTTGCACGAAAATTGCGCAGTAATTGAAAATCGAAAATAGATAATTATTGATTATCAAAAACGCTTGAACACTGTTTTTTATAAACAAAAATCTGTGGAAAATTGTGAACAACTTCAGCAGTGAAAACGTTTGAACATTTCTATTTTTGATAACTATTAAATTTATTTCGAAAGACAACAAATTATAAGTATATTCGATATTATGGAAGCAAAATTTTCACCCCGAGTCAAAGACGTGATCAACTTCAGTCGTGAAGAAGCGTTGCGATTGGGTAACGATTATATTGGTGTCGAACATCTCCTTCTCGGTCTCATAAGGGAAGGAGAAGGTTTAGGTATTCGCGTTTTAAAAGAATTCAACTTGGATTTAGATCAAATTCGGCAGCAGATAGAGTCTTATTTGACGAAAAGTGCCAACAATAATTCCAGGGAACTCACCAATATACCTTTGGTCAAACAAGCAGAGAAAGTGCTGAAAATTACTTATCTCGAGGCCAAATTATTTAAAAGCGCTCTCATTGGAACGGAACATCTGTTGCTATCCATTTTGAAAGATGAAAATAATGTTGCTTGCCGCACGTTGAACAAGTACGGCATTATTTATGAAAACATTAAAGATGAAATTGAAGCTATGTTAGAAGAAGATCAACCGAGTGCTGAATTTCCAGGTTCAGATGAAGGCGAACCGGGTTTCGCAGGAAGCAGTGGTTCTCCAGGAGGTTCTGGTAGAAAGTCGAGTGATACAAAATCGAAGACACCTGTTCTTGATAATTTTGGTCGAGATTTGACTAAATTAGCAGAAGCCGACCGTCTGGATCCCATCGTTGGTCGTCAAAAGGAAATCGAACGTGTCAGTCAAATCCTTTCGCGTAGAAAGAAAAATAATCCGATTTTGATCGGTGAACCAGGTGTAGGTAAAAGCGCGATAGCTGAGGGCTTAGCTTTGCGCATAACGCAGCGTAAAGTTTCTCGTGTTCTCTTCAACAAACGTATTGTGAGCCTGGATCTTGCTTCATTGGTTGCGGGTACGAAATACCGTGGACAATTTGAGGAACGTATGAAAGCCGTTATGGCGGAAATCGAAAAAAATCCAGATATTATCCTTTTCATCGATGAAATTCACACTATTATAGGTGCTGGTGGGGCGAGCGGATCTCTTGATGCTTCTAATATGTTTAAACCAGCGTTGGCTCGTGGTGAGTTACAAGCAATTGGTGCGACAACCCTCGACGAGTACCGTCAATACATAGAGAAAGATGGTGCGCTTGAGCGTCGTTTTCAGAAAGTGCTGGTTGAACCCACCACGATTGAAGAAACAGAAAGTATTTTAGAAAATATCAAAGAACGCTATGAAGACCATCACGGTGTAACTTACACTGAGGAGGCGATCAAAGCATGTGTCTCCCTGACCAATCGCTATATTTCTGATCGTCACTTGCCAGATAAGGCTATCGATGCCCTTGATGAAGTTGGGGCTCGCGTACACCTCACCAACATCAATGTACCGCAGATTATACTCGATATTGAAGCACAAATTGAAGAGGTGAAGGAAAGTAAAAACGATGTGATCAAGTCGCAACAGTACGAAAAAGCGGCAGAATTGCGCGATAAGGAAAAGAAATTACAGGATAAGCTTGAAAACGAAAAGGTCAAGTGGGAAGAAGATACGAAAAATCATAGAGTTACTGTCAGCGAAGAAAATGTTGCTGACGTTGTAGCTATGATGACAGGTATTCCGGTTCAGCGTATTGCTGAAAAAGAAAGTGGCAAACTGGCTAAAATGTACGATGAAATTAAATCGCAAGTCATTGGTCAGGAAGAAGCTGTTTCAAAAGTAGTCAAAGCGATTCAACGGAATCGTGCTGGACTTAAAGATCCAAACAAGCCGATTGGGTCCTTTTTCTTTCTAGGACCTACAGGTGTTGGTAAAACACAATTAGCTAAAGTGCTGTCGCGTCATATGTTCGATACTGAAGATTCGCTCATCCGTATTGATATGTCTGAATATATGGAGAAATTCTCCATCTCCCGACTTGTAGGAGCACCTCCAGGTTATGTAGGTTATGAAGAGGGTGGTCAATTGACTGAGAAAGTAAGAAGAAAACCCTACTCTATTGTACTTTTAGACGAGATTGAAAAGGCACACCCCGACGTGTTCAATTTACTGCTGCAAGCTTTAGATGATGGACACATGACTGATGGCCTGGGTCGGAAGATCGACTTTAAGAATATTATTTTGATCATGACCTCGAACATCGGAGCCCGTCAGCTGCAGGATTTCGGAACTGGAGTCGGGTTTGGTACTGCTGCTCGATTGGCCTCTACAGAGGATGATCAAAAGTCTGTCATTCAAAATGCGCTGCGAAAGGCTTTTTCACCGGAATTTTTGAATCGTGTGGATGACATGATTCTATTCAAGTCACTAGAGCGTGATAGTATTTATGAAATTATTGATCTCGAGCTTGTTCACCTTTATAAGCGCATAAATGACTTGGGATACGATATTGAGCTCAAGAAAAGTGCAAAAGATTTCATTGTCGATAAAGGATACGATTCTAAATTCGGTGCACGTCCACTCAAGCGTGCTATACAGAAATATGTTGAAGATCCTTTGGCGGAACAGATTATCAATTCAGAAATTAATGAAGGTGACAAGATTACGCTTAGTTTAAATAAAGCGAAAGATGGCCTCGACTCTAAAATTGAAAAAGGAACAACTATTCAAATTATTTGTAAATTGTAATGAAATTGTGTTTTTCATCATCTTATGAAAAAGTATCTGCTTT
>CAJXMN010000039.1 GCA_913056215.1 uncultured Flavobacteriales bacterium
ACTTAAATCATAATTCATATAACAAAATATATTTCGGCTTCGATTTCAATTTCAATTTCAATTTTCTAATTAAACTGCTTCTTTCACATCTTGTTTATCAGCTTGTTTTTCAGCATAAGCAACAGCAGCATCGCGAACCCATTTACCATTTTCCCAAGCATTTTTTCTAGCCGAAATGCGCTCTTTGTTACACATACCATGACCTTTTACAACTTGCCAAAACTCGTCCCAATTGATTTCTCCAAAATCGTAATGACCTGTCTCTTCGTTGAATTTAAGATCTTTATCTGGTACTTTAAGTCCGATCTGTTCAGCTTGCGGGACAGTAACGTCCACAAACATTTGTCGGAGCTCATCGTTCGTGTGACGCTTTATTTTCCAATTCATCGATTGCTCTGTGTGTTTGGAATCTGCGTCATTCGGGCCGAACATCATCAATGAAGGCCACCACCATCTATTGAGCGATTCTTGTGCCATCTCTCGTTGTTCTGGAGTGCCTTTAGCCAGCTCAGCGACGATTTCAAACCCTTGTCGCTGGTGAAATGATTCTTCTTTACAAACACGTACCATAGCACGCGCATATGGACCATATGAACAACGACACAGCGGAACTTGATTCATGATCGCAGCACCGTCTACAAGCCATCCAATCATGCCCATGTCTGCCCAAGTTAGACTCGGATAATTGAAAATACTAGAATACTTTGCTTTTCCCGAATGGAGATCGTCGATCGTATCTTCCCGGTCGGCACCAAGCGTTTCAACAGCACTATACAAATATAAACCATGACCAGCTTCATCTTGTATCTTGGCTAACAATACTGCTTTTCTGCGTAAGTTGGGAGCACGAGTTACCCAATTTCCTTCAGGTAATTGTCCCACTATTTCAGAGTGAGCGTGTTGCGAAATTTGACGAATGAGCGTCTGACGATAAGCATCAGGCATCCAGTCTTTTGGTTCGATTTTTATTTCGTTGTCAACTTTCTCCTGAAACTCACGTTCAAGTGTTTCTAAATCTTTTTCTCCCATGTCTCGTTTATTTCGTTTATCATTTAAAAGCTTTTCTTCACCTTTAATCGATAATGCTGTTCTACAAATTTAACAATTTATTTCCTATCTGGTTTTGTCACTTTCTATGACTTCTGTCATTTTTTACTTTATTGATTTTACATTTTTTTGACGTAAAAACCAAAAATAAGTGCGTAGAGTTGTTAATTTTGCCTGTATTCAATAAAAACAATTATGAAGCCAACTTTTAATGAATTGCGCGTTTGTGATATTCGTCAGGAAACTGAGGATACCGTTTCCATTGCATTTGAAGTTCCAGGTGAACTTAAAGCTGATTATGCTTACGATGCAGGTCAGTATCTAACTTTGAGGACTGAGATTGATGGAGAAGATGTGCGCAGGTCTTATTCCATATGTTCAGGAGAACACGAAGATGAATTGCGCGTGGCCGTAAAAAAAGTACCTGGTGGAAAATTCTCTACTTTTGCAAATGAAAAACTTAAAACTGGAGATGTGCTTCATGTAATGACACCAATTGGTGGTTTTACAACAAAGTTTGATACTTCAACAGCTAAGTCTTTTCTGTTTTTTGCTGCAGGTAGTGGAATTACTCCTGTTATCTCACTGATCAAATCTATCTTGCATAGTGCTCCAAAAAGTGAAGTAGCTCTTGTTTATGGGAATAAAACACTGGATAGTGTGATTTTTCGTGAAGCTATTGAGGATTTGAAAAACACTTACATGAATCGCTTCAGTGTGCTGCATGTTTTCAGTCGAGAAAAAATTGGTAATCGATTGCAAGATGGTCGTCTTGATAAGGATCGGATCCTAAATATTCATCACGCCTTTTTTGAGCACGGTACGGTTGATGAAATATTTGTCTGTGGTCCTGAACCAATTATTTATGCCGTGAAAGATGCGTACGGTGAACTCGATTATGATGAGAACAAGGTGCGTTTTGAGTTGTTCACGACACCAGGAGAAAGCAACGAGAAAAGAAAAGTGGAACATCGTGAGCAAGGACCACGTATTGACGCCAATGTGAAAATTATTTTAGATGGTGAGGAAACGTTGTTAGATTTAGATTCTGATGGAGACAATATTCTCGAAGCGGCACAAAAAGCCGGTGCGGATGTTCCATTCTCTTGTAAAGGAGGGGTTTGTTGTACATGTCGAGCAAAAATACTGAAGGGTACAGCGAAAATGGATGTCAATTACGCCCTGGAAGACGATGAAGTAGCAGACGGTTATATTTTGACATGTCAATCGCATCCAACGAGTGACGAACTGATTGTATCATACGACGACTAAAACGAAATTATGGGATTTTTAGATAAATTATTTGGCAAAAAAAAGGAAGAAAAGAAAGAACATGGCTTTCGCCTTAAAATTGATAAGATTGATCAATTGACGGAAGATGCTGTCAAAATCACATTTGACATTCCTGGAAAATACAAAATGGATTTTTCCTTTATGCCTGGTCAATATATTAATATCAAACGTGAAATGAACGGAGAGATGCTTCACCGTTCGTATTCGATTTGTAGTGGTATTAAAGAACCGCTGGCTATCGGCGTTAAGAAAGTTGGTGGCGGAAAGGTGTCAACTTGGTTAAATGATGAAGCGAAAGTAGGTGATGAGGTTATACTTTCTGCACCCATGGGTAATTTTACTGTTTCAAAAGCTGACGGACCCTACGTAGCGTTTGCTGCTGGAAGTGGAATAACACCGATATTGTCCATCGCCAAATTCTTTAACCGTGCTCAAGATGCCAAATTGAAACTGTTCTACGGGAATAAGAATGACGAAAGCATTATGTTTTATGATGAACTTGAAAATTTGGATAATGTGGATGTACATCATTTGTTGTCTCGTCAAGAAAAAGAAGGTTTTGATCACGGACGAATGAACGCTGATAAGGTTCGAAGCTTAATCAAATCGGATCTGGATATTTTAAAATCTAAAGGATTCTATATCTGCGGTCCCGAAGAAATGATTATTAATATTACCGATGAACTTAAAACCTTTGGTGTACCTGAGGAAAAGATTTTTTATGAACTCTTTACAACACCGACACTAATGGAATCCAAACAAAAAGAATCAGTTGCCGAATTTAGTGGACGCTCGAAAGTAACCGTTATTCTGGATGAAGAAGAAGAACAGTTTGAATTGGATACCGATGGTGGAACTATCTTGGAAGAAGCTGAAAGTAATGGTGTTGATGCGCCTTTTTCGTGTAGGGGAGGTGTATGTTGTACGTGTAAAGCTAAAATTCTGGAAGGTGCTGCGACAATGGATAAGAACTTTTCATTGACAGATAGTGAGATTGATGAAGGTTTTGTATTGACTTGTCAAGCACACCCAAATAGTGAATCTCTTGTTGTAAGTTATGACGAATAAAAAGAATATAGTTGTTCTCGGATCCAGTCGTGGAATCGGTAAGGCTTTGGTAGAATTGCTGGCACAGAATGAGAATCACCACGTGATAGCGCTTTCGAGAAATACCGAAGAATTGGCCTCATTCTGTAAACTTCCACAAAATATCACCTATGGATTTGTAGATGTTGCATCAGAACAGGTGCACCAGCAGCTCAATAAGGTATTGAGCGAATTCAATACTATCGACGTACTTATTAATAATGCGGGAAAGTTAGTGAATAAGCCCTTTGAAGAACTCTCTCGTAAAGAAATAGATAGTTGTTATCAAACGAATGCCGTAGGCGTTATGTTTGCAACACAGTATTTTATTCCTAAAATGCGTGATCACGGTGGACATATTGTAAATATTTCCACAGTTGGCGCTTTCCAGGGTAGCGTGAAATTTCCTGGATTATCTGCATATTCCACATCCAAAGCAGGAATTACAAGTTTTACGGAATTGTTTGCCGAGGAATACAAAGAAACCCCCATCAGAATGAATTGTCTCTGTCTGGGGGCTGTTCAAACGGAAATGTTGTCTGAAGCATTTCCTGGCCTTCAAGTACCTACATCCCCTGAGGAAATGGCAGCATATATCGCTGATTTCAGTCTTTCGGGACACCAGTATTTCAATGGTAAGATATTGCCAGTGAGCGCTTCAACGCCTTGATTACTTCTTTTGTGATCCGACTGAACTCGAAAATGCATACTGAGCTTGTTTTTGTCTTTTTTGTCTCGCTGCATCAAAAGTGAGGAAATCTTTATTGTGTGCATTAAAAAATGCAGCAACTTGATTTTGTTTTAAAGGATAATCTGTTTTGATATGCATACTTCCGGATTCATCAAAACGCGTCTGAAAGTTGAATTTCTTTTGAGTATCTGCAAAGATGTGTTCGCGAAAATCCCTTACTACTTGTCGAATGTCCTCACCTTCAAATGTTTTTGCTTCAAAGGTGATCGTATATTTAAAATCGTACTCATTTGCGAGTTGTGCATGAGCAAATGATGTCATTAACCAAATCATTGTTATCATTATTAAATACTTCATGTCTTTCAATTTTTAATGTTGATGCTAATGTACTTCGATGTGGAGGGTATTTATGGGTTAAATCTTCAGTTTGAATAACTTTTAAGTAGAATTACGTAGCGCGATGAACAGTCATATGCTTAGTTCTTAGCGTTTAACTGTTATTAATGTGAAGGCTTATCTATGAAGGTTGGTCATGTGAAATTCCAATTCGATGGTATCGGGTTAAAGAGTGACGTTGAGGTTAAATGGTAAAAGTCTCGGGGGGCTTAAGTAAAAAAAACTTATTGAGGCCCATTGATCAAAAATCAAAAAAGCCCCAATAAGTAGTTTAGCTATCCAGTTCCTTCTACGCATAGATCTTTGATTTTGGTTGCCTCAAAATGAAAAAAAATCTGTACTTTTTTATGTAAGTAATGTAATATCCCTAAAATCAGGTGTTAAGAGTTATTTTTTTATTCTAAAAAAGTGATTAAATGTAGGTTGTTGCGAATCTTGAATTACGAGCACGCCACATTTATTTTTTAGTTATTTGAACGCTTTTTGAAGTTAGTTGTACTTCTAAGCGTTAAATTTATGGAATGATGTTCATTAGTGCATCAATACCTACAAAAATTAGATGCTATGTTTCGATATTGGATACTATTGTTGATTGTGAGTTCCATTGCCTTAGGAGCAGGATTTCGTACTGTGAATCTAGATTCCACAAATGATTCTGAGATAATAAATTCAAATAATTTAGATCATCCTTGGGAGGTATATGATTCTTTGATTCGAGTAAATCAACCCAATGCTGCAAGAGGGGTTTTGCGCGTCATTTTAAATGAAGGCATAGCGAATAAAAACCATTACGCTATTTCCAGATCAATCAATAGTTTTATTCAGACATTGGCACCGTTAGAACCAGACGAACGTAAAATGTTATTTGTAGAATTGGATAGTATTGTTCAGACACTTCCAGAGCCGTCTCAAACACTTTCCAAAACATTGCTGGTGCGTCAAATTATGTATCGACATCGGTTTTGGTTGCCATATGGAGTTGATGTGTCTCCTGTCAAAATTGGTGATGATACGCTATCTTTATCTAATCTTCATGACAAAGCGAAGTATGTTTTCAGTCGAACGGAAGCGATCAGTAAAAAATATGGAGAATTGAAAAGTCATAATTTCAGTAAATACCACGATTTTCTCGTACAAGATGAAAAGCGTGAAAAATTATTACCAACAGTCTTTGACTTCGTTGCGGTCAATTTGATTGAGTTCTATCAAAATAATGATTTTCAACGTTATCATGAATGGAAGCATGAAGGCGAATCCCAGGAGAGTTGGTTCTACACACCAGACAAGTTTTCCAAATTAAAATTGAATGAGGCAACACTGAGACATAAAATATTGAACGTTTACAAAAACTTAGAGAAATTCCATTTAGCAAAGGATCATTTATTAAGTTCAATATACTACCAGCGATTAAAATACATCTTGGGAGAGGTAAGCACTAAAGATACCGCGGCTGTGTGGAAATCTGGGTTTAATTATTTCAATGATCAATCGAGTCGTTCAAAATTTTTGTATGAAATGGCTTATCTGAAATATGAAAGTGGAAAAAACTACAATTTTAACACAAACACATCGGTTAAGAATGATTTGTTAGCGGCTAAAAATATGCTCAAGGTCGAACTACAAAAATTTCCATCGAACGATTTTTCAGAGCAGATTGGAAATTTAATTCAGGTGATTGAACAACCTCAGGTCAATTTTCGGGCACAGTCTATAGCTTATCCAGGAGACCAGATTCCCATCAAAATTGAGCATCAGAACATTGAGCACATCATAATGTATGTTTTTAAAGTACCCGATGAAAAACCTGAGAAATTGGGATTGAGAGCACTTTTGAAGGACGGCCATTATGACCTGGTCAGGAAATTGGATATGACGATCAATGATTTAGGAGATCACCAAAAGCGATCAACGGAATACCTGCTGGATGAAATCGAAAATCCAGGAGATTATTTTATGTTAATCACTAGTTCAGGAGAAGCTTTTGAAAAAGCATTATCATCGGATTCATTGTGGCACGATCTTTCTAAAGCTCGACATAACTTAAAAGTATCTGAAATCATGGTGACTACCGCAAAAAACGACTCGGGCGTGCAGTTTTACGTCACAGATTATAAATCGGGAGCTCCTTTGGAAGGAGCCAAGGTTAAAATCTATTCTAACTACCGTCGTGTACGGTTTTTACCAGATATACCTAGCCGTACTGGTAACACGGATGAAACCGGTCGTTACTTTGCTAAAATTGACCGCGAAAACATTTATTACACCGTTGAATATGAGCAATCTGAAGTCTCATCAACGGATTATATCTACAATTACAAGCGCGAAGAAAAAGAGTATAAGGTAAATGTATTGACTGACCGTGCTATTTATCGTCCGGGCCAGACGGTCCATTATAAAATTATTGCTTACAGAGGTAAAGCAAATGATTTTCAGGTAGCCAACAAGGAGTCGGTAGCGCTTAATATTAAAAATAATTCAAGGTCAACCATTCATAAAAAAACATTGGAAACAAATGAATACGGCTCTGCTCATGGAACGTTTACATTGCCCATGGGTGGACCATTTGGTAGTTTTTCCATGGAAGCTGATTTTAACGCCCATCGAGGAAATAGTGCAACGGGCTCTCATCGCTTTCGCGTAGAGGAATATAAACGACCGACTTTCGAAGTTAAAATTGAACAACCGAAGAAGGAAGCGAAATTAAATGACTCTGTTGCTGTCACGGGATTGGCGAAAGCTTTTGCTGGTTTTCCGATCACAGATGCTAAAGTTAATTACAAAATTTATCGTAGTTGGAATACGTATTGGCGCTATTATGGAGTAGCTGATCAAGGTCGCGATTTAGTAATCGATAGTGTTTTAACTACAGATGAAAAGGGTGAGTTCGATATTAACTTCTTCGCCAAACCTGATCCTAATGCACCAGAGAACGCAAATTATTCTTTTGAAATCATTGCAGATGTAGTGGATATATCGGGTGAAACCCACGCGGTATCGACAAGTCTAAATTTAAGTAAAACTGGACTGACCTTGCGTTATAATGGTCCGCAAGAGATAAGAACAGATCAGGAAGGTGATGCTGTTTACCATGTAATGAATATGGCTCATCAACCGCAAAGTGGTTTTAAGGGAAAAGTAGAAGTTTATAAAATTGAACAACCTACAAGATTTCTACCTCGTATTTGGGCGGAATCGCAATATAAAAAGTTTGAAAAGGGAGATTGGAAAGCTCTTTTTCCCTATGCAAAATTAACGAGTGGAACAACTTCGGAGCTTAATGAAACACTGAAGAAAACGGTGAAATTTGAAGTAGCAGATTCTATAAAAATAAAAGATCTTGTAGATAATAAACAAGGTGTATATCGATTGAGTGCTTACACCGTAACTAAAAAAGGAGATACGCTGAGAAACAGTCAAGAACTAAAGGTGATCAACATGAAATCGAAAGAAATCCCCCAAAACAGTGAGATTTGGAGTTACCAGTCGTGTTCAACACTAAAGGTAGGTGAATCCGTAGATTTTCTAGTAGGATCGTCATTTAAAAATGCGAGTGCTTTTGTGCAATTAAGAAGAGGAGAGGAAGTGATAAAGGAAGAGTGGCTGGATTTGACAATCCGTCAGACCCTGAGATACACTGCTACCGAAGAGGATCGTGGAGGTATTAGCTACCATGTATCTATGGTTTACGATGGAAAGCACTATTCGAAGTCGCATTACGTCAATGTTCCTCGAACCGACAAAATGTTAACCATTGAAGCAGAAACTTTCAGGGATCAATTATTACCTGGACAAGAAGAAGAGTGGCGTTTTACAGTTTCAGGTGAAGGAGTGGATGAACTAGCGGCTGAAGTTTGTGCTGGAATGTACGATGCCTCGCTAGATCAATTCGCAGGTAATTATTGGGGTTTTTGGCCTTATCGCAGTAATTACTATTATCCTTCGTGGCGGCCTGTAGATAGCCGTTTATCTAGATGGAATAGCGGTCAGGGCAAGTGGAATGATCTTAGTTATTTAATTCAACGTCGATATCGCAATCCAACTATCGATATTTTTGGAGGATTGAAAGATAGATATTACACGAGAAATAGAAAGACAATAGCTTTTGCTTCGGCCAGAAGTAATGATTCACATGGCATGGATGCAGTTTCAGAAATGGAAGAAATTCAAGTGTCAGGTGAAAATACCTTGGCACAAGAGCAAAAAGCTAAAAAATCGAGGGCAGATTCTGATCAACTAAGTGTAGACAAAGCTGAAGGAACCGATGATAATCGAAATAAGGTGGCGAAGGTGAGAAAGAATTTCAATGAAACAGCTTTTTTCTATCCTGATTTAAAGACCAATAAGAACAACGAGTTCGTCGTGAGTTTTACACTTCCAGAATCGTTGACGGAGTGGAAGTTCATGGCACTGGCGCATACAAAAGATTTGAAATCGGGTAATGTGCAATTAAAAACCGTTGCACAAAAACCATTAATGGTGAGCTCAAACGCTCCTCGTTTTTTCAGAACGGGGGATCAATTTGATTTTGCGTCTAAAGTGGTGAACATGACTGATGAAGAGCAAATGGTAGATGTAAACCTTAGTTTTTTTAAGCCTACCAATGATGAAGTGGTTCATTTAATTGGACAACAATCTCAATCAAAGCAGGTGACGATTCCTGCTGGAGCTTCAAAAGAGGTGGTTTGGAATTTGGATTTATCTAATCAAGAAGGATTGATCGCCTACAAAATCACAGCAGCAAATGAATCATTTAGTGATGGTGAGCAAAAAGCGATCCCCGTATTGAGTAATCGCCAATATATCACCGAAGCAATGCCGTTTGTGGTGACTGATAAAGGTGTTTCGAAATTTAGTTTTGACAAATTGAAAAACACGACCTCTTCGACATTGAAACACGAACGGGTGACGTTGGAGTACACATCAAATCCTGCCTGGAATGCTGTCTTGGCGCTGCCATATTTGGCAGAATATCCGTATGAGTGTGCTGAGCAGATCTTTTCAAGATATTATGCGAATCAATTGGCGAGTGATGTCATTGAAACGAAGCCTAAAATCAAAGCAATGTTCGAAGAATGGCGTAATTTTTCTCCGGAAGTATTTATGAGCGCCCTAAGTAAGAATGAAGAACTCAAAAACATTCTACTCGAAGAAACTCCTTGGATCCTTGATGCTGAGGATGAGTCTGAACGAAAAAGAAGGATTGCGGAGCTGTTTGAAGTGAATCAATTGGCAAGAAGTCAGGAAAAAGCATTGTATCTCCTGAATAAAAAGCAAAACAGTGATGGAGGATTCGGTTGGTTCGGTGGTAATCGTTCGAATATCTATATCACGCAACATATCGTTGCTGGATTTGGTCATCTTAAAAAGCTGGGGATCGAAGTGCCTCAAAAAGCGAAAACAATGATTGATGATGCTTTAAGCTATATGGATCATTATCATTTAAGCCAATACAGCAAACTCACTGAAGAGCAGAAAAAGAAAATAGGTGTTTCATCTATCACATTGCACTGGTTGTACGCTTCATCTTATTTTCCGAATAAATCAAGTCAGGAGATCGAAAAAATTAAAGATCACTATCATAAAAAATTACAATCCAACTGGTCGAATTTTGGTTTACAACAGCAAGCAATGGCAGGACTTTACTTCAATCGTGTAAATGATGAAAAATATACGAAAATCATAATATCATCTCTGAGAGATCGAGCTAAAAATGATTCAGATAAAGGCATGTATTTCCCAGAGAATAATGGAGGTTACTACTGGAATCAGGCAAAAATTGAAACGCAAGCGCTGATTATCGAGTTTTTTGCTGATGTTGAAGCCCAAAATGCTGAAATTGATGCATTGCGTTCATGGTTGATTCTACAAAAACGAAGTAATTCCTGGGAAAGCACTAAAGCGACAGCATTGGCTACGTATGCTTTGTTGCTCAACGGAACGGATTATTTAGCTGATCATGAAGATCCAACAATTAAAGTAGGAAAGGAGGAAATTGTGTTTACTGAGACAAACAAAACAAACGAAAGGTTCGTAAAGCGTTCTCCTGGTTTAGGTCACTTCAAGACAACTTGGACGGGAGGTGAGGTCTACGAGGAGCTCGGAAATATTGAGATTGAAAAATCGACTGCTACACCAAGTTATGGCGCGCTATATTGGGCTTATTTTGAAGACATGAGTAAAATAGAAGCCTCATCTAATTCTGATATTTCGATTAAAAAAACATATCGAAAAGTTAAAGCCGGAGCAAAAGGATATGAATATGTTGCAGCAAATACATTTAAAGTTGGAGATCGCGTCAATATAGAATTAGTGGTAACTGTAGCTCAAGATATGGAATATGTTCACCTCAAAGATTTAAGACCAGCCGGCTTTGAACCAAAAATGACATTGAGTCAGCACCAATGGGAAAACGGGTTGTGGTATTATCAATCACCACGAGACGTCTCGATGAATTATTTTATCGAACGGTTACCAAAAGGTACACACGTATTGAATTACGACGTTTTCGTGACGCATTCAGGGCAATTCGAGGCGGGGAATGCTACCGTTCAATGTATGTATGCTCCAGAATTTGTCGCACATAGTGGAGGAGAGAAGGTGAGTGTGGAGAAGTGATTTTAGAATGTTGAATTCTCGCTAGTTCTTAAATCTGCGGTTTTATATTCAACATTTTTATGCTGAGGAATTCGAAGTATTGCGGTTTTCCACACTTCTACTGCATTATCTTGCGCGTAGATCCGTCGCTGTAATATTCGAAAACAATCCCTTCATAGTTTTTGTCAACCTTTTGACCTAATGTATTGATTCGTTTTATCAGTTTTACGTCATCGCGATTATTGATAGATACAACGCCATGATGAGTAATTGCGCCATCATAATCAACTTGTCGGAGGCGGTAGTAGTTTATACCAATTTCAAAATCCCGATGGGTCGACAAATAAGTATTTGTAGAACTACTGTTTCCTGAACCTTCTATTTTTTGGACTTCCTTCCAACTATTGCCATCTGAAGAATATTCTAAAATAAAAAAATCGTTGTCAATTTCTGAAGCTGTGGTCCAGGTTAGCTCATTGATGTCATTTCGCCTTTCACCACTAAAATTCATTAGCTCCACAGGCAGTGGAGTGCAGGCAGTAGGAACTGATGATACGAGAGCGTCCCAGCCCTCCCTGTTTACAACACCTGAAGCATGGAACTCAAATGTAAGGCATTCACCAACAGAACAGAGGCTAAGGGAACTTCCGTCATAGTTACAACTTGTTCCTTCAGGGTTGTCGGGACCACTACTTCTGTTATCATAAAGTATGGGGCCTGCCGTTGAAGATCCCTCATAGATTACCATCCAATCAAATCCACTAGTCGTTCCAAACATTGAAAATACCGAGAAATCAGCGATTAAAAATTCACCCGGTGCGGCACAAATTGTAGTTGTTGTTTCGCAGTCCGCATTTGCAAAGTTACCTACCGCACCATCAGTGCTGCAATCGCCACCTGGACCTCCATCATCATAGAAGTTGACAGATGAACCGGCTGGTAGGGTGTATGTATCATTTGAGCAAACAGTTGGTATTATTGTCGGTGGACAAGCAGGACAAGGCCCACCACAGTCTATTCCTGTTTCTCCCTGGTTTTGAATTCCATCGGAACATGTTGGACCAGTTGTGGTACATGTTATATCCGCAACCCATCCTGGAGCAGTCACTGAACCGTCTGAAATAAATTCAAAAGTTAAACACCCTGAAGCACCAGAGGCTTGAACTACACCAGGTCCGACTGTTCCAGTATAGGCCCCGATGAGTGGGTCAGTTACAGACCCTCCATCATAAATATACAAGTAATCATAACTGTTTTCTACATCAAAAAAAGTAAAGTCTGCTGATATATAATTTCCCGCCACATCGGGACAAATTGTATAAGTCAAATTCTCATTACTTGAATAATCACCTCCAGAACCATTGGAGTCATAAAAGGTTGCGCTACAAGTTAAGCTCGAACCATCAGACATGTTGATACCAGAGCCGCCACCACCTACTGTACATGAAGTACAAGTTATAGTAGTTTCACAACAGGCTGTTGCCGTACCACACCCGCTATCTGTATTCCAGTGAATGTAATGATCGTCATTTGATGTTGCTGTCCAGCTCAAGGGAGCGTTTCCACTATTGACAACAGGTCCGCCTGGCGAACCACTTCTCACGGTTATGTAACTTCCACAATCACTATTCATTGAATACGTTTCTCCCGACACTACATTAGTGATTGTGCTATATTCATCCTCATAGGAACAAGTGCTTATTGTTACAGTAGAATTGTCCGTTGGAGCTGCCTCCGTCCCAAATTGACTACCATTGTTACACTGGGATCGTAAAGGTTCTGTGTTTATAGTAACCAGTGTTAAAAAAACGAGTAATATAGAGGTGTATTGAGAAATATGTTTCATTAGCTCCTAGTTTTTATTCTGTTTTATGTTGGATTTCTCATCCTCGTTTTTTGCGACAATTTTGAAATCTATAATTTTATAGCCAGCTGCTGCCGCAATTTCACGGAAGTCTTCTTCGGTGTAACGAGTTTTCGACTTAAAAAAGAATACTCCGTCTTTGTGGTTTCTTTCGTAGTCTTCCAGATATTCAGCTATGTCAATTATCACTTCCCTTTGGTTATTACCATTAAAAGACTCCAATTGAATTTCGTATTTATATTGAGAATAACTTGATATTACGAAAAACACTGAGAATAAAAATATTAAGGATAAAGTTTTAAGTTTCATAGTTCAGTAGTTTTAGTACATTCTAGACGAATCTAACGAAAACAAGAGTTGTAAACAAATAATTTAACAAAAAGGTTGTGTTTTTTTATTATTATAACAGATGAATTGATACAAATGCAAGTGAAACATTAAGTATCTAAGAAGTAAAGCCACATGATTTGATTGATCGCGATTTAAGATAGCTAATTATCACTTTGTCAACAATTTTTTAAGCAGGAATTCTTTATTTAGATTAGGGGTAGAAGAATCGTCGATGGACTTTTCAATAGTAACAGTGATTATTTCGTCAGCGTGTATACCAATCATTGAACCTGATTTTCCCTGAATCAATTGTTCCACAGCATATATTCCTGAACGCGTGGCCAGCGCTCGGTCAAAATACGAAGGAGTCCCTCCGCGCTGAGTGTGGCCCAAAATCGTAGTTCTTAATTCATATCCATCAAGATGAGGTCTAACCTTCTCTACGATTTCCGTTGCACCTCCTTCGTCATCACCCTCAGCTACTATGATAATACTTGATCGTTTTCCTTTATTTTGTGTTTTGATTTCCTGGGCAAGTTCAGGAATATTCGTGATGGTTTCGGGAATCAAAACTGATTCGGCACCCGAAGCAATGGCTGAGTTCAGCGCAAGAAAGCCAGCATTCCTCCCCATAACTTCGACAAAGAAAATGCGGTGATGCGACGATGCCGTGTCTCGAATTTGGTCTACGGCGCGGACAATGGTATTGAGTGCTGTGTCGTAACCTATGGAAGCATCTGTGCCGTACAGATCATTGTCGATTGTTCCTGGCAACCCAATGTAAGGAATTTTATGCTCTTTGAATAAGATATTGGCTCCGGCAAAAGAACCGTCACCACCAATAACGATGAGAGCGTCTATGTTTTTTTTATGCAGTTGATCAGCAGCCTGTTGTCTTCCTTCTGGAGTTCGAAATGATTTTGATCGTGCTGAACCGAGAATGGTACCGCCCAAATGAATGATATTATCAACGTCGTTGTAATTCATTTGCTGAAACTTCCCTTGAATCATTCCGTCAAAACCATCATGTATTCCTATCGGTATAATACCGTAATGCAGTGCTGTTTTAACAATCGCACGAATAGCTGCATTCATTCCTGGAGCATCTCCTCCTGAAGTAAAAAACCCTATTTTTTGTATTTCGCCCATTTTAAACCGCTTGAACGCTTTGATAATTAAGATGTGATCAAATATAGTAAAACAATCACGTAAGCTCCTTGTTGAGGAGGTAAGAAAATGCAATAGAACCGTTGAGTTCAACTCAATTTTTCTTAGTTTTACCGCAGTAAAAAAATTATATACGCTAAAGGATGAAGACAGTTCAGTTTAGAGAAGCTTTAAATGAGGCGATGTCAGAGGAGATGCGTCGCGATGACAATGTGTTTTTAATGGGAGAGGAGGTTGCTGAATATAATGGAGCCTACAAGGTTTCGAAAGGTATGCTGGAGGAATTTGGTGAGAAGCGCATCATTGATACGCCGATCGCTGAGCTTGGATTTGCTGGTATAGGTGTAGGAGCGGCCATGAATGGTCTTCGTCCTGTTGTCGAATTTATGACTTGGAATTTTGCGTTGTTGGCATCTGATCAAATCATTAACAGTGCAGCTAAAATGTTGCAGATGTCTGGTGGTCAGTTTAATGTTCCAATTGTTTTCCGTGGTGGTAACGGTCAGGCTGGACAGTTGGGTGCCACTCACTCGCAGGCATTTGAAGCTTTTTATGCACACGTTCCAGGACTCAAAGTAATTACACCTTCTACACCTGCTGATGCAAAAGGCTTATTGAAATCGGCCATCCGAGATGAGGATCCTATTGTTTTTCTCGAATCAGAAAAGATGTATGGAGATAAAGGCGAAATACCAGAAGGTGAGTACCTAACCCCTATTGGAGTAGCAGATATAAAAAGAAAAGGTGCAGATGTAACCATTGTTTCCTTTGGTAAAATTATCAAAGAGGTGCATAAGGCTGCAGATGCTTTGAAGGAAGACAATATCGATTGCGAAATTATTGATTTAAGAACGATTCGCCCGATTGACTATGCGACGATTGTTGAATCCATCAAGAAAACGAATCGTTGCGTGGTGGTTGAAGAATCATGGCCTTTAGCGTCTATTTCTTCAGAATTGGGTTACCACATTCAACGTTACGCTTTCGATTATTTAGATGCTCCTATTCATCGGGTGACGCAGGCAGACACTCCTTTTGCTTATTCTCCAACATTAATTGAGGAGGCGCTGCCGAATGCCGATCGCATTGCAAAAGCTGTGAAGGCTAGTTTATATAGAAATTAATAATGTTTTGAGGTAGGGTTGCATTTTTGTGCGACGCTTCCTTGATTTACTTCATTTTTTGACGTTTGGTAAGGTATTGAAGTAGAATGTTATTGAGGGACTGATTAATATCCATTGTCACGAAATCAATTCCGTAGTCCCCGCACTTTTGTTTAATTTCGCGAAAATAGGTGCTCGTTTGTTCGATATACTGCTCTTTAACTTCAGCGGGCATTAGTTTCATCTTTTCTCCCGTTTCCATATCTACGAAATTATAAGGGCGATTTTCCATGTTGAAATCAACTTCTTGTTCGCGATCAACAACATGGAATAAAATAACTTCATGTTTATTGTGTTTTAAATGTTGAAAAGCCTCAAATAATCCTTCCATGTGTTCAGGATCATCCAGCATATCAGAAAAAATGATTACCAGACTACGCTTGTGGCATAACTCTGCAATGTCGTGCAAGTTAGATACTGCCAAAGTGGTCCGTTGTATGCTTTTATCATAAGGATGCAGTCGCTTTTCCAATTCACTATAGATAAAGCGATGGTGTCGAATAGATGACTTTGTATCAGTATGCGTTTCTAGTGAGTCACTAAATATAGAAAGACCTACTGCATCCCGCTGTTTTTTCAGTAATTCCATAAGCGAGGCAATAGCATAGATGCTGTACTTAATTTTCGAAAAATTATTATTCGAAAAATACATCGAACTAGATGCATCCAATACAAGCTGACATCTCAAATTAGTTTCTTCCTCATACTTTTTAGTAAAGAGCTTTTCCGTTCGAGCGTAGAGTTTCCAATCAACATGTCGCGTCGACTCGCCGGGATTGTAGAGGCGATGTTCAGCAAATTCGACAGAAAAGCCGTGAAATGGACTTTTGTGCAGCCCCGTAATAAAACCTTCTACAACGGACTTAGCAAGTAGTTCTAGACTGCCAAATCGCTCTAGATATTCGCGTTGAATCGCTTCTCCCATGATCCGAAAGATAATGAAAAACTTATTCTTTGTAAGCCTTAATTACGGATTTCCTTCCAATTTCACGAGTGATGTAGTCCACACTTAGTTTCGGATTTCTAGCAGGAGAGTGGCTGCGACCGTAAAAAATAATCTGAAGGTGAAGTTTATTCCACAGACGTTTGGGAAATAAGCGCTTCGCATCCTTTTCAGTTTGTTTAACATTTTTACCAGTACTTAGCCCCCAGCGATACATCAACCGATGGATGTGGGTGTCAACCGGAAAGGCAGGCTCTCCAAAGGCTTGTGACATGACAACACTCGCTGTCTTGTGACCAACACCAGGTAGTTGTTCCAATGCTTCAAAACTACGCGGTACTTCACCATCGTATTCATCAATAATTTGATGCGACAAATCATATATTGCTTGTGATTTGCGTGGAGCCAGGCCACAAGGTCGAATAATAGCTTCAATTTCTTTGACATCGATTTGAATCATTGCTGATGGAGTCTGCGCTTTATCGAACAATAATGGTGTTATTTTATTAACGCGCTCATCCGTGCATTGAGCAGACAGAAGAACTGCTATTAATAGGGTGTAGGCATCCTCATGTTCCAGAGGAATAGGCGTTTGCGGATAGAGCTTATTCAACTCTTCTATGATGTAATTAATCTTTTCTTTTTTTGTCATTCTGTTTTAGTTGAAATCCATTTTTAATGAACTGAATGAACTCATTAAAAACGGTCTTTTTCGTTACAATTCCTTTTACCACATCTTTGCGAGATGGAATTTCATCTGGTTCCAGTTTCTGAGGTTGTAATTTTTCTCCATTCGGCGGAGTTGATGTTTCAGAAGATGTTTCGCTAGTCTTACCTTCCATTTCATCGAGTTTATCCAGCATCTCATTTTCTATACGCGATAACTTATCGGCTTTCTCAAAATTCCGTTGTGCTTTTTGTTGATAGCCTCTTTTTTCCATCAATAACCCCAAATTGTTATGAGCCACTGCGTCATCAGGGTCAATTTCGACAGCCTTTTCATAGAGTACGATAGCACCATCTAAGTCGCCAAAAAAATCTTGAGCATAAGCCAAGGATGCATAGCGATACGCATTATCGGGCTCCAGTTTTAAGCTGAGCCTCAAATCATCTAAACACCTTTTCTTTTGATTGAGATGTAAATAGGCTACTCCGCGATGCGACAGAATATCTGGATGATCTGGAGAAGCTTCTAACGCCTTGTTGAATTGTTTAAGTGCAGCTTCAACCTGTTGTTTATCTAGCAGTTCCTGGGCCTTTTTATGATGAGAATTTATATACATTTGTCGTTCATATTAATGTTCAAAATTATGGACTTTCCGCAATATAGAAAACGATTTGATCAGAAGTCTTTTTATAAAATAGATAACGCTTCAACATTTGAAGAAGTTCAGTTGATCGGTGACAAAAAGTTTATTCATTCCATTAATGCCGATAAGTACTTTGAGAAAATGCGAATACAGGAGATGTTACTTGCTGAAAATGAAATGTTTTTAGTAAGTACGGAAGAAGAATACAATCGTATTAAATCGAGTCAGATCTCATAACCAATAATACACACGTCATCGACTTGTTCATTGCTCCCTTTCCATTGATCAAAAGCATCTTTTAAAGCAGATTTTTGTTCTTTCATCGAGAGCTCTTGTATTTCAAGAAGTAATTTACGGAATTGAGCTGGTTTGAACTTTTTATTCGTTTTCCCTCCAAACTGATCTATAAATCCATCTGAAAACATGTATATCTTATCTTTTGCAGAGACCGCTATTTCATGGTTTGTAAAAGGCTTGGGTTTATCATATAAGCCAACTGGTTGTTTGTCTGCCTTTACTTCCTCAATCTGATCATTTTTGTTTGATCGAATAATCCATAAAGGATTGTTCGCTCCAGCCCATTCTATCATATTGTTTTTCTTATCGATTACAGCTAGACTGATATCCATACCATCTTTTACGTGATCAGCACTTTTTTGGAACTGTTCAATAACGATCGCTCTAGTTCTGTCCAACAGTTTACCGGGTTTTTCAATATTCTCCTCAAGGAGTACTTTTGATAATGCATTTGAACAGATCACACTAACCATTGCTCCCGGGACACCATGACCCGTACAATCTGCAGCAGCAAGAAATAGCCGATCATTCTTTTCCTCCATCCAGTAAAAATCGCCGGAAACTACATCTTTTGGTTTGAAAACGATAAACCCATTATTGATGTTTTCAGCTATTGTAAAACGTGAAGGTAGAATGGCTTCTTGAATGCGTTTTGCATAATTAATAGAATCAGTGATCTCTTTGTTTTTCTGAGCTAGAAGAGTGTTTTTTTCTTCTGTTTTAGCTTTTTGTTTTTGGAGCAGTAGATTGTTTTCTTCGAGTTGTTGATTGATCTTTTTCTTTTGACGATAATTGATGAAGACGAGTATAACTAAAACAATGAAAGTTAAGACACCAATACTAAGAAACCAGATAATGGCCTTCTGTCTGGATAGTGTAACTTTACTGTTTTCAAGTTCTAATGCATTTATCTTAGCTTCCTGCTGAAGTTTATTAGCATTGTATTTACGTTCTAATTCTTTGGCAAGCTTCGTTTGCTCTTTGGCCTGAATTTTACTCTCAATGCTGCGCACTTTCTCTAACGATGCTAAAGAGGCTGTATGATTTCCTACCTTCTTTTGTAGTTTGTATAAAACGACATAGCCCCCTAGTTGAAACCTTATATGCTCAGATTGCTCAGCTAATTCAATACCTTTTTTCACTTGTTTGATTCCTTTATCGTATTCTTCGTTTATCATACATAAACGACCAATGTTAATATTGGTAGCAGACATACCAAGGATATTATTCTTTGCTTCTTTAATAGCTAATGATTTAAGGTAGTACTGCAATGCTTTATCATAGCGTTCACGGATTTCATGAATTCTTCCAATATTATTGAACGAGTAAGACATACCTAATGAGTCATTTCTTTCCTTACGAATACTCAACGCTTTTTGATGAAAATAAAGAGCACTGTCAATTTGTTTTTTTGGGTCGTAAGGGTCAAAGGCATAATAATTTCCCAGTGAATTGTATAAATTTCCTTTTTGAGCAGAACGATCCATTTTTTCTACAACGCTTTTCAATTTGTTCCGGTATTGACGCTCCCTTTCGTCATCATCAATAGTTTTAAAAAGGTTTATAATGTTTTCTAGCGCCTCTGCTTCCCATTTGATGTTCCCTGTAGATCTAGCTATATCCAGGTATTTTAATAAAACGTTGATCGCAAGATCGTAATTGTTAATTTTCTTGTTCAACTTGCTGTATATGAAAAATGGGTAGTTGGAAACTTTATGGTTCTTTTTTTTGATCGCAAGTTCATAACTCCTTTTAGCTGAAGAGAGTGCACTATCGGCAGCATAAGAAGTATCCAATTTCTGATAGTGTTTTGACAAAGCATTTAGAGCTAGAATACGTAACGAGTCATTTTCTAATTGAGGTAAAATGTCATGAATGCTATCTATCTTTTCTTGATATTGAGAATATGAGAATAGACTAAAAAAAATAAAGGTTAAACCAATAAATAGACGTTTAAACATATCGATCCCGTAATTGTAGATAGACAAAAGTAGTTTAATTTCGAAAATGACAACTGGTTTTTAAAGCGGAGTAAAAAAGGAGGCTTAATCCCTAAAAATCTTTTATTTTTGTTAGTAAAACAATAAAAATTATGAGTGCACCTCAAGGGATCCCATCGGTTGATTTGTCTGAGTTTTTATCAGATGATTCACAGAAACAAAAAAAGTTTGTAAAAGAACTAGGAGCAGCATACGAAGGAATTGGATTTGTGGCTGTTAAAAATCACGGTATACCCAAGACTTTGATTGATAATCTTTACGATCAAATTCAACGGTTTTTTGCCTTGTCTGAAGATGTTAAGAAAAAGTATGATATTCCAGGTATTGGAGGTCAAAGAGGTTATACTCCTTTTGGTAAAGAGCATGCCAAAGGGAAATCTGCAGGTGATTTAAAGGAATTTTGGCATTTTGGTCAGTTCGTTGAAGATAATGATCCAATTAAAGAAGAGTATCCTGACAATGTAGAAGTCAATGAACTTCCCGACTTTTTGCCAACTGGAAAAAAAGCCTACCAAACGTTTGAAAATACAGGAAGACATCTGTTACGAGCGATTGCTATTCACCTTGACCTGGATGAGGACTATTTTAACCCTCATATCGAAAACGGTAATAGTATTTTGCGCCCGATTCATTATCCACCAATAACTGGGGAAGTCGAAGATGGTGCAGTTCGTGCAGGAGCTCATGAAGATATAAACCTCATTACATTATTGGTTGGAGCTTCTGCAGATGGGTTGGAAGTGCTCAATAAAAATAATGAATGGGTAGCAGTCACTGAAATTCAAGACCATATTGTTGTTAACGTAGGTGACATGTTGCAGCGATTGACAAACAACAAATTGAATTCTACAACACATCGAGTGGTGAATCCGCCGAAAGAACAATTGGGTACAAGTAGATATTCGGTGCCGTTTTTCTTACATCCGCGTTCTGAAATGCCGTTAAACTGTCTACCTTCCTGTATTGATGAAGAACACCCAAAAGCTTATGAGGATATTACAGCCGGTGACTATCTGATGGAACGACTAAGAGAGATCGGATTAGTAGATGATAAGGAGTGATTTAGGATTTATAAACTGTTATAAATATAAAAGGGAAGTATTTTGCTTCCCTTTTTTTGATTCTTGGATAATTATTTCAATGTCAACCCAATACCTAAATTTATTCTAAATCCACTATACTTGCGATCAAAGTAATCTCCTTTGACGATGGGTCGCATCCCAGTCTGATAATCTCCTCGAGTAAAAATGTGCCAGTTACCAAACTTTCGACGAACTTCCAGGCTACCGTTTAAATTCAACAACACTCGAGTTGAAGGATTATAAGACTGTAGTTCATCGAAAGTCTCGTTGGGGTAATTCTTTTCTGTTTGCCGGATGCCTATGGCTAAATTGACTCCAGCACGGGGTATGATAGCCCAATTATTAAGTCGGAATTGATAACCTAATTGCAGAGGTATTTGTAACCAGGTGTATTGCTGATTTACGGGTATCCTACTAACAGTTGTATCTGTAACAGTTGTAGTATCGTAATAGTACGTGTAGGTAGTGTCAATAGGTTGCAAAGAGTCGTAAATGACAGTCGTATCCACGTTGGAAACATAAGATGAATCGTAAGTCTCGATCTCCTCGAATTCAAATAAATTTTCTTCCTTCGCAGTAAGAAAATCGAGACCAGAAGAGAGTGAGATGTTAGAGTACCAAATGGATACTTTTCCTCCGAACGTGTATGATGGAGTAAATCCTGATTGGTTATATAATGCCAATTCACTCCCGTTAACTCCTTCTTGAGGAGTTAATTGAGGAATGTGAACTCCTGAAGACAGTTGAAACTCCCAATCAAATGGTGATGCAGATTTACCTATACTTTCAGTGATTTCACTTTCAGTATTGGATTTTTTGATCAGAGATGAAGCAATAGGAGGAAAGTCCCAGTTTCTGATCTTCGGTTGAAGTATTGGATATTGGCTCGCGTAGACTTGAGAATTACTCAATCGATCATTAGAGGTTTGAATGTGTTTAGGATCACTTTCTACATCATTTTCAGTGTTCGTTTTTTCGTGGTGGCTATCATTATCTTTAGCGTCACCAGGACTCTTCTTGTCATCAAGATCTGTTTGATTAGATGGTATTGCGGCAGTACCTTCATTATTCTGACCTGTGAAAGCACTTTTCTTAGTAATATCAGTACTACCGTTAGTGTCACTAACAGAAGCACTCAGCGCTTGATTTTTCGATTGAATGATTGGATCATTATTCTTATTACTATTTTTTGAATTGTTACCATTGGAAGAATTCATGCCATTTGAAGCAGTGGGTGCATTTTGTCTGTTTTGTGAAGACTGAATTGTTTCAAGATCTTGCGTTTCACGATTACTTGAAGATTTCGATGATTGCAATTTTTCATCTTGTTGTTCCTGACTCACAAAGGATTGGGAAGGATCGGCTGTTAGTTGGTCAGAACCACCAAGAAATGGGGAAATGGCGAGAACTATAATGAGAATGACGTCTAGGATTCCATTCCACGGTCCAAATAAGCCCTTTTTGTCTCGTTGATCAAGACGCTTATTTAAGTCATTCAAAAAATCCTGAGGAGGACCTTCGAACTGACGATCATTGAGCTCATCTCGCACTATTTTGTCTATATTTTCGTTATTTCCTTTCAAACTCTAACGTATCCTCCTTTAAAATGTTTTTTAATCGTTTTCTAGCTTCTTTAACATGCCATTTTACCGTTTCGTACCCTACATCCAGTGCTTTTGCTATTTCTTTATAGCTGTAGCCATCTATGGCAAATAAGTTAAAACTTACTCGTGTGGCAGGGGGTAGATGGCTGAGTACCAATTCTATATGCTCCTCTTGAGAAAATTGGTGTTCATCCTTTGTAGATGGTTCTAAATAATATTCTTCATCATCAATTTGATTTGAAAACATTTCCTTATAACGTTTATTACTGCGGAAATAATCAATAACGGTGTGATGCGCTATTCTTTTCACCCAGGCGTAGAAATTAGTACCAACTTCATATTGATCGATTTTATCGATGACTTTCATGAATGTACTGTTTACAATTTCCATCTGCTCTTCTCTTTGGTTATGATACCTGACGGCCACACTCATTAATAAGCTATAAGTAGAATCATACAAACAAAGGATGACCTTACGATCATTCATTTTTACACGCTCGATGATTTTTTCATTAACTTCCAATGTTGTGTGCTCTTTTTATAAGAACGTAATAGATGGAGAAAAGTGGGGGGACGATGTCTAAAAATGAATCAAAAAATAGCTTTGAGTTTTTCCAAACCGATCGACCTCGAGCCTTTTAGTAGTATTAAATTATTTTTTGGTTGTGCCGTCATCAGGAAAGACCTGGCATCTTCTGTTGAACCAAAAGTCATGATCGAATCATCTTGCTTACCAATTTTTGAAAACTCACTGCCAACAAATACTCCTTGAAGGTTTAATGCTTTAGTTAATGAAACAATCTCCCTATGAAAATCTAAGGAGTCTTCTCCAAGTTCTTTCATATCACCTATAACAAAGAATTTTTCTTCATAGGGCATTTCGTTAAAGCTTTCTATGGAAGACCGAAGACTAGTAGGGTTTGCATTATATGCATCCAGAATAAGTGTGTTTCGCTCTGTTTTTTCTAACTGAGATCTATTGTTTTTCGGGATATAATTAGCAATCGCATCATTTATGTTGTCAGCAATTATCTGAAAATAGTCTCCTATGGCAACAGCAGCGAGCATGTTGTAAAAATTATATTTCCCTATAATATTGGTCCTGATTTCACGACCAACACCATTTTTAGATCTCCAACTAAATACGACTTCTGGTATGAATTCATCTAATTGTCCATGAACATCAGATGTTGCACTCTCTCCATAGGTAATGCAATCGATGTTCTTAGGGAGCATTTCAGTCAAAATTTCGTCATCTGCATTCATAAAGAGTGTCCCCCCCGCTTTTTCGACAGAATCGTATAATTCTTTTTTAGTTTTGATCACTCCTGCCTGTCCACCAAATCCTTCTAGATGAGCGTTACCAATGTTCGTGATGATACCGTGAGTAGGATTAGCGATGGCTGTAAGTTCATTAATGTCATTGGGTTTACTGGCACCCATTTCGATAATAGCAATATCATGCTGGTTGGAAAGGTTGAGTAGGGTAAGCGGAACGCCAATGTGATTGTTGAGATTGCCTTGAGTGTAAAGGATGTTGTATTTTTCTTGAAGTACTGTTGCGATTAATTCCTTAGTTGTTGTTTTGCCATTAGAGCCCGTGATACCAATAATTGGAATATCAAATTTCATACGGTGATAATGAGCCAGTTTTTGCAGCGCATTTAGCCCATCCCGGACATAAAATATTTGTTCAAAATCTGCGTATTGCTCTTCATCCACGAGGGCATATTTGGCCCCTTTTTCTAGAGCTTCCATTGCATAAAGATTACCATTGAAACGATCTCCTTTTAAGGCGATATAAAGACTACCTTTAGTAATCTTTCGGCTATCGGTTGAAACGCCTGAACATTGGTCAAATAAATGATAGAACTGCTCCATATTTGAAATAAAAAAAGCCCTGATAAATTATCAGGGCTCTAAAATAAAAAATTATGATTTATTTTCTATTGTTTTTACTATTGTAATTAATCCCGGTAGGGCTACCTACGCGATCCATAGCACATCTGAAACCGATGTAATCCGTAGATTGTTCTTCATCCAAAAATCTTCGGTTTCCACCGACCATCCAGTAGGCACGATCTTTCCAAGAACCACCTTTGTAGACGCGTGACTTGTCAGAAACTAACGTCGTTGGCCAAGCCGTACGATCGTCACCTCCAGGTTTGATTTGACTACCTTTAAGATTGTACTCTTCATACTTATCTTGGTACATTACAAGATCTGGATCTCTCGTAGCTTCGTTGATAGCATTTTTGCGATCAGTGTTGTCATAATGAATTGAAGATTCAATATCCCCATCTTCATAGTCGATATAATCAGCACGACGATAATTCAACCTACCGATATTTTCTTCTTCTGTCACATCGCGGTATTTTAATTTACCAGGAGTGTCGATGATATATTCGTTAAAACCTTCTCTCAGAATTGAAATAATTTCGAAGGAATATTCTTCACCCAATGGTCCTATACGAATTTCATCAGCAAAAATACCGTCAAAAATACGATCTTGAATAAGCATAGAAGCCTCAGAGTCATATTTATCATTCTTATATTCAATAGCTTCATCTAAAACCTCATTAAGGTTACGGATAATTTGTAATTCCATAGAATCTTTTACGTTTCCGT
>CAJXMN010000040.1 GCA_913056215.1 uncultured Flavobacteriales bacterium
TTTTCTAAACTTCTTTTTCTATAAGCGCTATTTCAGGTATTTCCCTAAGTTGTTGTAGATTTTGCTTGACCGGATGCTTATCGTCATTTAGCCTATCATGAACTTCTTTACAAGTAGCCATTTTCTCATTATCGTTCATCTCAGCTTTAAATTCATGCAACTCGACTAAATATTTAATAATCAGGCAATTATGTTTTTTAAGCAATTCAGGGAAATACAACTCGTAAACCATGCCGTCAATGATTTGCTCAAAATAGGCTGGTATGAGTTTGTCTTTGGGGTTAGTATACTCTTCACTTTTTGAAAACATAATGCGTGAATGATCAGTCGTATCTTTTGATCCATATTTATCAAATTCCGTCCAGGTCAGATAAAGATTTCCTGTTACCGGACATTCAGCAACCCATTGTTTATCTTGAGCTTTGGGCGGTTCGGGGGGCGTAGCCGAAACTTTCCACTTTCCGCAGATCCATCTGCTGCGCTCGCAGACAATACGATCTATCCAGTTTCCCGAAGGTGGATTGGACAAATGAAAGTAGTAGTACCAACCTTTTTGGCTGACATGCAGAACAGGATCACCATTCACACCGTATTTCGAGGTCAGTGATTGGCTTTTCCACGTCAAACCACCGTCGCGCGAATAATAATAGTCGTTCATAACAGTTCCAGCGACCATTTTATCCGGATTATTCGGATGGATCGCTATGGAAGGCTCTACCTGAGCAAATTTATAGGAAGCCTGCTCTGGTTTTGGCAGCTTGACGACAGAAAATTCCTGTCCAGTAGCCTTACAACTCCATACTACAAGCGCAATGAGAACAATTCTTGAAGCATTCATCTACTTCATTTGTTCGCGAAGCCAAAATTCACCCAATTTATTACCCTTATACTGGAAGCTATAAAGTGGTGCATCAATGGTACCCATTACTACGTCAATGGTCATTAATTGCTTATCCCGGGACACGATTAGATTAAATTCCTCTCCAGGCGCCAAATCATCTAAAAAGTCAGTAAATTCATTTTTAGTCACCCGGAACCCGTTAAATGCAATAATTTCGTCATTGGGGCTTAAACCAGCTTTTTCTGCTGGTGATTTCCGCGTCACAGCATTCACGATTAAATGGCCTCCAGATTGGCTTAAATTAGCACCAAGTGCAGCACGCTCTTCACGAACCAATTCAATATCTAAACCAAGTGCGTCAAAATAATCTTTATACGGAATCGTTTCGGTGCCATATACGAATCGTTCAAAGAACTGATCTAAGTCTTTGTCAAGAAATGACTCGAGACTATTTTGAAAATCTTCTGGCGTCATACCCGAATTGTTTTCTTTATAATATTTCTTGTAGAGCAACTGCATAAAATCATCCAACGATTTTTTACCCTTGGAAGATTCAATAATCATGGCTTCAATAGTGACTGCTACCAAACTACCCTTCGAATAATACGATATTGTTGTATTCCGGCTATTTTCGTTGGGGCGATAAGCTTTGATCCAGGCATCATAAGATGCGTGAGCAACAGGCTGAACACGATTCCCCTCAGTAGCTTCGACCCAGTTCAACGTACTTTTCAGTCGATTTAGATAATCTTCTTTGGAATAAAACCCAGCGCGGCGCAGCATCAACTCGTCGTAATAAGAAGTGAATCCTTCCATTACCCACAATAAGTCAGTGTAGTTTTCATTATCATAATCATAACTTACCAGTGACTTCGGGCGCAAGCGTTTTACATTCCAAAGGTGGAAATATTCGTGTGCAACCAGCGACAAAAACCCGAGATAATCGCGACCTGAGTAACTCCAGCGGTTCACATTTAAAGTTGTCGATTTTTTATGTTCTAATCCACCGCTACCGACATCCGTATTGTGAATAATGAACCAATATTCATCATTGGGATTCTCTCCAAAAACAGCTGTCGAAGCTTCGACTATCTTGGCCATATCCTTTTTTAACTGATCCACCTCGTAATTTCCAGGACCGTACATCGCTACGTGGTGTTCAACCCCAGCAGCTTCAAAAGAAAACGTTTCCTGGTTCCCTATTTCGATTGGAGAATCCACCAAATGATTATAATCGTCAAAAGTAAATGTGGTACCTGCATCCCCTTCTACATTATCTTTAGAAACGGGAAGTGCTGTCGTAATTTTTTCAAATGAGGAATGTGGAACGACCGTCAAGGTTCCCTCCAGGTCCATACTTCCTTCCGGATACATGAATATACTCGTACCATTCAAATAACCATGTGTTTGATCCAGAAAGCTCGTCCTAACGGTCAACTCAAAGGCATAAACGCGGTACGTCACGACCACTTCATCAGCAGATTCAGCGTGAATCATCCATTTATTTTTCCGCGCTTTTTGTACCAATAATTCATTACCGTCACCATCTACAGCATAAACGCGATCCACATTTTTAGCAAATTCGCGCACCAGGTATGAACCAGGAGTCCACACGGGCATACTCATAACTAGCTGCTCCTCGTCAAAATCCGACAAGGTTGTTTCTACATGAAAATAGTGCGTTTCCGGTGCTGGCATGGAAAGTTTGTGATGAATTTTTTCCGCGTTAGCATTTAAGCCAAACAATGTGACTAAAAGAAGTACAATGATATTTCTCATAATTTCTGTTTCAATTTAGTTCAAATATACAATTTACAGAAATAAAACCTTAGATTTGCCCGTAAGAATCAATATCAGTAATTATGAAATACGTCGTATTTGCTCTTTTTCTATCACTATTTATCTCAAGTTGTAAAGAAGACAACACTGCGGATCAAAACAGCGAAGACAACACACAGTATTCGGAGCAAGAAATGATTCAACTGCGCAATAAGGTAGAGCAGCTCGAACTCGAAAATGAGATCAAAGATTCAGTACTCAATGAAGCCTTTTCTTTTTTCAATGAAGTGCAAGCCAACCTGGCAAAGATCAATGTCAAAGAAGAGGAGATCCGAGTTCGATCTTCTAACCCAGAGTTAACGCCCGAAGATCAAGAATGGATTCGTCAAGAGATTCAGAATATCAACTTTTTACGGGAGCAAAACGCCAATAAAATCCGCAATTTGCAGAGTCAAATAAAAGATAAAACCGTGCGCATTCAAGAGTTGGAGAATATGGTAGATCGACTGGTGATGAAAATTCAATCCCGTGACGAGGAAATTGCTTCATTAAAACGTACATTGTCTGATGTAGATATGGAATATGCCGAATTGTTTGACGAATATCAGGAACAAGTCGAATTAGCGTTGGACGTGATGAAAGAAATGAACACTGTTCACTACGCCTACGGAACGCTCGAGGAACTGGAAAAAAACGACGTTATTGTTCGGGAAGGTGGATTCATTGGAATTGGAAAGAAAACGACAATTGCCGATGACATGAACGAAGATTATTTTGAGCACCTGGATAAAACAAAGACAAAACAAATCACCATTGTCGGAGAAAAGCCCGAAATTATTACAGACCATCCCGTTTCATCCTATGAATGGAAAAACAACAAGTTGATCATTACTAAACCCAATGATTTCTGGAGAGTATCAAATTACCTGGTCGTTACAGTTAAATAGAGAGACTCATGCTCAACAATAGTCTCGCTGCGTAATCTAGTTAAATTGTCATTCGGGGTATACAAGGTCAGTGAAAATTCTACAAGTCTTCAGTATATTCTCCGAGGTCATACATGGTCACGCCATATTCATTGTATAGATCGATCATAACATTGAACATTTTGCGAGCATCTAGCAATAACGTATCCGCACTTCCTATTTTCACATGTTCTAAAGCGCCATACTTTTTAAAGAGTGGAATAAGGTCATCGCAATTGCGCTTTTTTGACCATTTCGGATCATGTACGCGCGTTTTCATCGATTTTCGAGATCCATCCGGCAACTTTACGTCCACTTCAAAACGTTTGGGATAATACACAGGGTATTTAAAGTTTGGAATCGCATCTTCCAATGTATGTAAATTGGTTCCTGCGTTATCTAAAGTAACTCCAATCATGAGGATCTTACCATTGCTTTCTGCTACACGAAAGAACGGACTGTTTTTGGTGTACGGCGTCTCTTCCCCAAAATGATGCCCTACGAAATATTCCTGATCAGGACCAATACAACTAACAGGTTCTGTTGGATGACAACTGCGTTTTGCCTCAGGATGGTTTCTAAACACTTCCGTAATAACTCCTAACCTACTTTTATCATTTTCAACATCAAAGCAATTCAGCTCCTGAATATATTCAAGTTGAAAACTCGCATTGGGAGAATTCGGCATGAGCACATGTCCCTGCGATCCTACCGTTTCGAGCAGCGCTTCGATCACCGTATTCGGACCGTTCTCGACAAATCCCATTTTCGATAGCGAAGAATGGACCAATAAAGTATCTCCCTTATCGATCCCTATTGCTTTGAGTTGTCTTTTTAAATCATTCGACTTCCAGACCATTCCCTTTTCGCGTTGGGTCATGATTTTTTTACGCGTACGATTTTTCTTAAAGTTTCGGTAGTACTTCAGGAGCAAAGACGGCGTATATTTACGTAGGATATCTCGGAAACTCATTATTCACTAAAAACAAATCGATACGTTATTATTCCCTGCTGTTTTCGATCGGCATCAGAGGCATAATTGAATCGCGACTTTAAGGCGTACTCTTCGGCTTTCTCTAACATGCAAGGTGTTGCATTCCTGCTTTGTTGATCGAGTACTTTCGCCTTTACCACTTCACCACTTTTTGCAACTTCTATTAATACTTTCACTGTACCGTTAATATCCCCACAGGTATAACCTGGATTGCGGACATACCAGTCATTGTGATTTAGGGGGTGACGCCCCTCCAGCCGATAAGAAACCATGGTTTGTCCCGCGACAGCCTCACTACTCGTTTGATTCGAACCTCCGCTATTATTTTTTTCATTCGAAGCTTCAGAGGAAGTCTCCACTCCTGTCTTTTCGTTCGATGTATTTTTATTCTCAGTGGAGCGTTCTCCCATAATTTCCTTTTTCACCGACCGCTCATATTCTCTGGCAGTTGCTGCGGGGTCACCATCTGAAGATGTGTAATTAATCTTTTCATCAAACGATTGATCACGCTCATCATTTTCATTTTTAACGAATGATGACACCTTCTCATCAGGTTGAATAAGTGCTTTTTCCTGTGGTGTTTGAATTTGATCCGGATCAATTTGAATATCGTCTGGTGCATCGACATTTCGCCCCTTAAAATCCCACACATCATATATCACTGGCTCTTGGTAAGTCGCAACCTGAAAATAAACAAAAAGCGCCACATGCAGTATCAACGTGATGATGATACCAAATTTATGACGTTCAATAAAATCGAGCAACTTATCCATCTTTACCTTTTAACGTAATAAATGTACGATTTCTTATTTTGAAGTAATCAAGTCCTTCCTGATGCACCATCCGAAGTATATTTTTATCCTCTATTTCGTAAATGCGGTCATAGTCATTTGGAATAATCTCTTCACCTTCTGCGGTTACAATACCTTCCTTGCCATTTTTCTGAAAGATGAAGAGTTCATTATTCAACCGCTTTAATTGTGTATAGATTAAAGGGATAACTACTTCACCATTCAAATCTATCACTCCCATGAATCCATCATTTTCAACACGGGCAATACTATCTACAAATGCGTAAGCGTAATCAAATTGGTAATCAATTTGTAACTGCACGCTACGATCAGTGTACCCCCATTTTTCTCCCTTTGTTACAGGTATTAAGGGGCCAAAAACCCCAATTTGCTGAAAAATTGCCGGTAAAATATTCTCTCCCATACTATCAATGAGTGCAAACTTACCTTGTCTTTGGACGCGTGCATGTCCGTTATTGAATTGTGCAAACTGAAAATAATTCGAATAGGGATCAAAGTTAAGAGGTATAACTAATACTGCTGCTCGATTGATATATCCATATTTATTTTCTTTTTCTACAATAGTTCGATTCTCATGCAGTGTTCCAATTTTCCTATAAAACTCATCAAAATAAGGAGTCATTTCAGTGTCGACGAGATTCATACTGTCGCGTAATTCCCACACGAAAAGAGAATCATTGTAGCGTCTAAGATCACCTTCAGCTGTTTTAATCACAAATGTACCGTCTCTTCTTATGAATCCTACAATTCCTCCCTGATTTACGCGTGCCAGGCCATTTTCAAACGTAAAAGCTTCATCGAATACCTCATCAAAGGCAAGTTCACCATCCAATGAATAATATTTGAATCCTTCTTCATCCTCAGCGTAAAAAACACCTTGAGCAAAAGAACCAATATCTTTATATTTCGGTGGAAGTACATAAGCCCCCGTGGTATTAATCAGACCGTACTTTCCATTTTGTTGTACAACAGCTCTTCCCTGATTAAAATCTTGAGCATCATCGAATTGATAATCGATGATCACCACACCATCTTTATTAATGTAACCCACTTTTTTATCGGTAATCACCGCTGCCAGGCCATTAGTGAATTCACTAGCGTACTTATACGTTGCCGCAATCTGAGGTTTCCCGTTGACATCCATAAAACCATATTGGTCATCTTCCAGGTATAAAAACAACTCTCTTCCTACCAGCTCTAAATCTCTCTCCAACATTTGTTGAAAAGGAAAGTCGGGATATGCCTGTATAAATTTACGGATTTGAGTTTCGGTGTATTCAGAGATGTATAAGTGGTAAAGATTTTTCCAGGCTTCTTCGATGTGTGGGTTATCAGGGTAATTCCGAATAAAATTAGCGTAAGCCATTCGATCGTGTCGTTTCGTTGCCAATTGATAAACCCTACTGTAAGCATCTTTTACAAACTGGTTTTCCGGAAAACGCTCAATAAAACGCTGATATGCATCAATATTATTAGGCTCTACTGTTTCATCAAACTGAGCCCTTTCCATGCGTCGCTGCGCTTCTGTTATCCAAGTACTTTCAGGGTACAGCTGTATATAGCGTTGATAAGCTTTGCTCGTTCCTTTCTCAATAGCGTTTTGAAACGCTAACGAATCTTTACGTCGCTGCGCTTTTTCGACCAGAGGAGACCACGGATGTTCTGCAGAAAAATGACGGTATGCGGCTACTGTATTGGTATCCTCAGCTCGCCTAAAAAAAACGTTAGAAATACGTTCCCGATTCCACAAGGCTGTATCCAGGGTATAATTGAATTTTTTACGCCATTTTTCGTGTTTGTTGGTCGATGTATTTTCAAAACGTTCAACAGCCATTAACCCATAATGGTAAGCAGAGTCCAGGTGGTGGAAAGGGTTATCCTGTCGAAAATAAATAAGACTCAATCCAAAGGCAGCTGGAGAAGTGTTTCGTTTCAGGCTTTTTTCAAAATTCTTTTTTGCTTCAAAATAATTGTAAACAGCTAACGTTTCATATCCTCTCGATAGGTGACATCCACCCAACGAAAGCAATACAAAAAATGCCACTAAAATAATGCCTCTATACCTATTTTTTACTCCTGCATATTTCATTAGAAGCAAAGTTAACAATTCAATTCATAAGCCCGACCAGGCAATAATTTATAAACAGAAAAAAAACATATTTAAGCACCAAAATAAAGCACTATAAATAAGGTAATGACAATTAATGTAATGCTATTCATGAGTATCCCGTAACGCATCATATTTTTAACACTCAGCATTTTAGAAGAATATACAATTGCATTGGGCGGTGTAGCTATAGGCAGCATGAAAGCGCAGCTAGCACTTAAAGCTACAGCAGCAGCCACGCCAAAAAGAGGAAGGTCTAACTCCAGGGCAAATTCACCCATTAAAGGAATTAACAAACTAACCAATGCCAGGTTAGACATCAGTTCAGTTGCAAAGATAGCTAGCGCAACAATTATCAAAATGATGACACTGAACGGAAGTTGAGCAATCGGTTTTAAATGTTCAATCAAAAAGTTGATAATTCCGGCATCGGCCAGAATCGAAGCAAGCGCCATACCTCCACCAAAGAGAAACAAAATACCCCAGGGCAATGCTTTTAAATCGTCCCAATCGAGCAAAGGCTCGCGCTGTGTTCCCGGAATTACAAAAAGTAGAAGAGCACCAGAAAGCGCGATCGCGGTATCATTGATTTCAATGGGTAACACATGATTTATAAACGAACGCGCCATCCAGGCCAGCACAACAATAGAAAACACCCACAAAACACGCTGCTGATTACCATCAAGTTTACGAGGCGCCAGCGTAGGCATTTCAAAATGAATTCGCTTGACAAAAAAATAACGCAACGTCAAAAAACAACATATTAACAGTACCAGCATAAATGGAAGCCCCAACACGAACCATTGAAAAAAGTCGATCGTTGTATCAAATTCTTGCTGCAATATTCCCGCCATTTGAATGTTAGGAGGAGTCCCAATCAACGTAGCCGTACCCCCTATATTAGCGGAGAAAGCAATACTTAACAGCAGTCCAATGGAAAACAGTTTTTTTTCGCGAAACCGTGGGATCGCTCTGATTACAGACAATGCAATTGGCAACATCATCAACGAAGTCGCTGTATTGCTAATCCACATACTTAAAAATGCTGTACTCGCCATGAAGCCCGCCAAAATACGGACAGGTGTCCGTCCAACGATGCGAATAATCGAAAATGCAATTTGTTCGTGAAGTTTCCATTTTTCAATGGCGAGTGCGATAACAAACCCTCCGAAAAACAGAAAAATCATGTGGTTCCCATAAGCAGTTGCTAAATCACCTAACGGAATTAAATCAGATGAACCACCCACGATGATGGGCAATAGCGCAGTTGCATAGAGCGGGATAGGCTGCGCAATCCACCAGTAGACCATCCATAAAGCCAATCCGAGTCCACGCATTTCAAAGACCTCAACTTCCAGCAAAGAACAAAGTACATAGAGACCTATACCTATGAGTATGTGCAAATAGCGCCAGTGCATGCAACAAACTTACAATAGTTTTCTAATATGAGCCATTTTATCGCTGAATCGAAGCCCACATTGCTTCAAATGTCGATTTCAAAAAATGAGTATCCGTCGACCATTCTGGATGACGACGCAAATAGTTCACCACATTGATAATTTGCTCAACAACCAGTTCATAAGCGAAATTATTTAAAGTATCAGGAAAACGGCTTACATCTTTTCCTTTTCTGGCTAAGTTCGTGTACGCTCCTGCTGAAAGTATAATATCTTCATAACGTTCTTCGTACCATTTTGATAAGCGAAAACGCCTAAAAAAACAGAAATAATGCGGTTCACTGAGCCACCAAGCTATCGAATTAAACCAAATCTGACGGGTCAGTTCTTTATTCGATGTCGTTGCAGACCATTGCTTCAGATAAGATCGATTAGCGCTCAACAGTTCTTTTACAATAAAATCGTAGCACGCTAAAAAATAATTTTCCTTAGAATTAAAATTCTTAGCTAGTGCACCTCTTGCAATGCCAGCCTTCGTTTCAATTTTTAATCCACTTAACTCATTGATTGCATAAGCAGGCATTCCTTTGAGGCCTTTCTGTATTAATTCTTGTTGGGTAGTATTCATAGATGAACGGTCAGTAGTTTCAAACAGGTTGTAAAAGTAATTCGATCACGAAATTAATATTTCCTTAGTAATGATTCGCCCTACAATTCGTTTTATTGTCACATGTTCGCTGGAATATCACATGTTTTTCCGTTCAAATAGTTGATATTTTGCGACATTTGGGGTGAATAATTGAAATTGCCAGCATGAAAGTACTTATTCCAGGGCTCATTTTACTGATCACACTAAGTGGTTGCTATAAAGGTAAGCGTGTAGATATCATTGTTCATAATGCTGATATCCATGTACTCAATGATGCCATGGATAAAGCCTCTGCTATGGCTATTGCAGACGGAGAAATTATTGAAGTAGGTCCGGAACGCGCAATTCTAAATAAGTATCACGCTCCTCAACTGTTAAACGCTGAACAAAAAGATGTTCTCCCAGGTTTGCACGATGCGCACACCCACATTATGGCTTTAGCGAAACAACGATTGATACTAGACTTAACAGCAACGAAGTCGTACGAGGCGATGCTCCGAAAAGTAAAAAAGCACGCTTCAAATTCCACCTCTTCCGTAGTCTATGGGCGCGGTTGGGATCAAAGTTTATGGCCAGAAAGCGCAATGCCCGATAACCGTAAGTTGAACCAACTTTTTCCTAATACGCCGGTGGCTCTGGAAAGAGTGGATGGACATACCATGCTCGTGAATCAAGCTATGCTATCGCTTGCCCAAATTGACACTGCAACACACGTCGAGGGAGGTGAGGTCATTACTGATCAACAAGGGGCGTTGACTGGCATCCTCATGGATCACGCAATTGATCTTATTCAACCGCACTTGCCACAACCGTCTCCTACCGAAATCAAAGAGCAACTAATGATCTTGCAACGTGAACTTTTTGCTTTAGGCATCACCAACATACACGAAGCTGGATTATCGCATCGCGATTTGAACATATTACAGGAAATGGCACAAAGCGACCAACTACAACTCAATGTTTACGGTATGCTTTTCCCCTCAGAAGATAATATTGCCTTTGCTGAGGAGCAAGGTTATTATGAAAACGGGCCACTTTCAATTCGAAGTTTTAAAATAGTCGCCGATGGTTCTCTCGGATCACACGGTGCTTGTATGATAGATCCTTATACCGACACTTCAACACACGGTTTTTTACTTAAGTCACCAACGGAAATCAAACGCATTTTTGGCATTGGAAAATCACTCGATTACCAGGTCAACAGTCACTGCATCGGAGACTCGACGAATCGACTGGTATTAAAAATAATCGACAGCCTGATGAGCGATCAACCTGATCACCGTTGGCGCATCGAGCACGCTCAAATTGTACATCCAGATGACTTCGAGCTATTTAACTCTTCTAACGTCATCCCCTCGGTTCAACCCACACATGCTACAACGGACCAACGCTGGGCAGAAAATCGTATCGGGAAAAACCGCTTAGAAAATGGTGGCTACGCATACCGGAGCCTGCACAAACAAACAGGAATGCTATTATTTGGCACTGACTTTCCAGTAGAATCATTCAATCCATTTGCAACCATTCACAGCGCTGTACAACGTAAAAACACAGAAGACCAGCCATCGGATGGTTTTCTTCCAGCTGAATCAGTTAGCTTATCCACAACGTTAAAAGCAATGACACTTTGGGCAGCATTCGGCAGTTTTCAGGGCCATAAAAGTGGGTCACTCCAAAAAGGAAAAGATGCTACTTTCATTATTCTTGATCAACCACTAAACAGTTCATCAACATACGTCCCAAACTATGCTGCTCAAACTTACATAAAAGGCGAGCGCGTATACAACATGGACTTGTAAAGTAATATTTCATTAGTTCTGTAAATTCCGTATCTTTACAGTGTGGGAGATGTATTTTCGCTCCATGTTAAAAAAAATTAATGATGAGAACACTAATAGCTACGCTGACACTTCTGTTTTTTGTGTCATTTGGTTTCAGCCAATTTGGATTTCAATATAACGATAGTATTCTAGTAAAACGTGGAGGTGATACACTCGACTTTGCGTGGGTTGGTGGATTGAATCACGCACAGTTTTCAACGATTGACGTCGATTTCGACGGACGTGAAGACCTCTTTATCTTTGATCGCAGTGCTAATCAAATCAGAGTATTCCAATCTATAGAATCGAATGGATCAGAATACTACAAATATATGCACAACGGCCATCAGCATTTCCCTTCGAACGTGCGTTATCGCGCTAAGATGGTCGATTACAATAATGATGGTAAGAAAGACCTATTCTGTTACGGTATTGGAGGTGTGAAGGTGTATCGCAATACAGGTAATAGCACTGATGGGCTAACCTGGGAATTGGAAAAAACTGTACTCGAATCAGAATATGCCAGTGGAAACACCAACAATCTTTACGTGAGTTCAATCGACATCCCTGCATATGTAGATGTGGACGGAGATTCAGACATCGACATTTTAACTTTCCACATTGGCGGTGAGCGCATTGAATACCACAAGAACTTATCGATGGAAAATTACGGACACAGCGATTCGTTAGAATTCAAATTAAAAAATGAATGCTGGGGGAAATTTACGGAAAACGATCAAAACAACGGAATTACGCTTAACGATACTGACGGTCTTTGCGGTAATCCTTCTTTGCCCGATCCAGAAAAAAGTGCACGACATTCAGGTTCGACTGTTTTATCGTTGGATCTCAATGATGATCAAGTAATGGACCTCATACTCGGTGACGTTGCTCACAATAATCTCTCTGGCCTTACCAACGGCGGTTCGGCACCTAATCAAAACTCTGCAATGGTCAATTTGGATTCAAATTTCCCGAGCAACACGACTCCTGTTGATATCCCTATATTTCCAGCGCCTTTCTATGAGGATGTCAACTTTGACGGCACGACAGATTTGATCGTGGGAACAAATGCCAATGGTGGATCTGAAAATCGCCGGAGCATTTGGTACTACAAAAATATCGGTACAAATACGCAACCGAACTTCACATTTGAAACGGAAAATTTCTTACAAAATCAAATGATTGAAAACGGAAAAGGAACAATCCCTGTTCTCGTTGATTTAAACGACGATGGTCTCAAAGATTTACTAGTGGGATCTAATTTTCGGTATAAAGATCCGTTGGACAAAACATCGAAAATACAGTACTATCAAAATACAGGTACAGCATCAGAGCCCGAATTCACTTTTGTAGAAGATGATTGGCTTGGTCTTTCTAATGAAGGGTACGGACTTCGAATGCATCCTGCTTTTGGAGATATCGACGGTGACGGCGACCTAGAAATGTTGTTAGGGACAGAGGATGGTAAAATTCACCTTTATGATCGTACAGGAAATACTCCGAATGACTTCAGCTTAAGTACTACTAATTTCACTGATGCTAATGGAGATATCATTGATGTTTTGAGTCATGCTTCACCGCAAATCTTCGATTTGAATAACGATGGCTTACTCGATTTAATTATTGGAAAGCGTTCTGCAGGGATTTATTACTATGAGAACACAGGAACAGCCAGCTCACCCGATTTTGAGCTCGTCACACAAGATCTCGGCGGAATTGACATGGGAACTCAAATTTACCCGGACAATTATTCCGTTCCTATGTTTATTCGTCATAACGACACGACACATCTTTTTGCAGGTAATCGCGCTGGAACGATCTATTATTTTAATGAAATAGACGGAAATATCGCGGATGGAGATACCTTCAATCTAATTTCTGATGTATATGCCAACATTGAAACTGCTGCTTTTTCGGCTCCTTTTATTGACACGATCAGAGACAATAACCAATATGATCTTTTTGTAGGGGCTGATCTAGGGGGACTCTGGGCATATAAAGCTGAAGAATTCAGCGATCCTATCATTTCCGTAGACAATCATTTGTACAACAAGGAATTTCAAGTTTATCCAAACCCTTCCAAAGAAGGAATATTTCACATACGCATTGATGAACAGCAGACTGAATATCAGCTCCAAGTCATCAATAACCTCGGACAAACCATTCGTAAAGAACAACCGTTGTGGGGATCTGGTGTTATCAATTTGACGGGGCAGGGTAAGGGTGTTTATACACTTCTGATCAAAGATACTCATCAGCGCGTTTTGGAGACGCGAAAGCTAGTCGTTCAATAACTAAAACTTATTTTACAATTTTAGCTCCTGATAAACACGGAATTGTTGTTTAAATGATTGCGGTATTTCAGGTGTTGTATCAAAAATACCGTAAATAGTAGCTCCAGACCCCGTCATTGCTGCATATTTGGATCCATATCCATAGAGCTGCTGTTTATATTCGTTCAATTGTGCGTGGTTATCAAAAATACCGGGTTCAAAGTCATTCTGAACCTCGTCTTTCCACGATCCAACTGATCCATTCAATTGCTCTATCAAATCACCGTGACCTTTATGTAGCTGTACATTTTTATAAGCAGCTCGTGTACTTACGTGCGTGCCATCGTTCAATAGCACAATCGTATATCCAGATAAATCCAGATCAAAATCGTGCAGCACCTCTCCTCTACCCGATGCCAACTGAGGAGTATCTTTAATAAAGAAAGGGCAATCAGAACCGAGTTGAGCAGCAAATCGAGTCAATGTCTCATAAGATAAGTTAAGCTCAAAAAGCGTATTCAATAACTGCAAGACATGTGCCCCGTCAGAAGAACCGCCTCCGAGTCCGCCTCCCATCGGAATATTTTTCTGCAAATGTATATGAACGAGAGGAATATCGTATTGTTCGCGAATCAGATCATATGCCCGATGACACAAATTATCACTTGTTTTCCCAGGTATATCGAGACCAGAGGTTGAAAAAGCAAAGGAGTCTGCTTCGACGATTTCCAGCACATCATACCACGGCAATGGATACATGAGCGACTTTATTTCGTGATAGCCATCCGTTCTACGACGCAATAATTGGAGACCAATATTAATTTTGCAATGCGGGAAACATATCATAAATACAAAAGTAGAAATAGCTCACAATTTTTTGTAACTTTCGCCGCTCAAAATAGGAAATAATATGGCTACATACTTAGATTTTGAAGAACCGTTGAAAGCGTTGGAAGATCAAATCGCTAAAGCGCGACAAATTGGTCAGGATGCTGAATTAGACATGACGGATAAAATCAATGCGTTAGAGACGAAATTGGCAGAGAAAACTGAAAATGTTTTCACGAACCTCACACCCTGGCAGCGCGTTCAGCTTTCCCGACATCCAGAGCGACCCTATACGCTCGCCTATGTTGAGGCGATTACCAATGGAACTTTTCAGGAACTGCACGGCGATCGCAACGTCAAAGATGATAAAGCCATGGTGGGTGGTTTTGGAGCTATTGACGGTAAAACAGTCATGTTCGTAGGACAGCAGAAAGGTATGAACACCAAAATGCGTCAATACCGCAACTTTGGTATGGCAAATCCGGAAGGGTACCGCAAAGCCTTGCGCTTGATGCGTTTAGCCGAAAAATTCAATAAACCCATTGTTACTTTTATCGATACGCCCGGAGCATTTCCAGGACTTGAAGCGGAAGAGCGCGGACAGGGAGAAGCTATTGCGCGCAACATTTATGAAATGATGAACCTGAAAGTACCCGTTATTTGTATTGTAATCGGTGAAGGAGCCTCAGGTGGTGCACTGGGAATCGGCGTGGGCGACAAGGTACTCATGTTGGAAAACACGTGGTACTCCGTTATTTCTCCAGAATCCTGTTCATCCATACTTTGGAGGTCATGGGACTACAAAGAACAGGCTGCTGAAGCACTCAAGCTCACATCCAGTAACATGAAGAAACTGAAACTCGTAGATGGAGTGATTAAAGAACCTGCCAATGGAGCTCACCGGAACAAAGATGAGATGTTTGCAATCGTGAAACGCGAGATTAAGAGACAGATTACACTGTTGTCAAAGTTAGACCCCGCAGAGCGATGCGAAAAACGGATGGATAAATTTACGAAAATGGGAGTGTTTAAGTAAAACCTGTTGTAGGAAACAATTACTTTATGCTAGAAACTTTTGAAGTTAATCGACAGTTTCGTGTGCATGGTATTTCGTTTAGTTCACGCCTCACTTTTGGCAGTGGTCAGCAATAAAAACATTTTTCAGCGTTGTTGGTGAAGAAGGTATTTAAATCACACTTTACTTCACCAACATTTTAGCATACACTTCTTTTTCTGGTAATAGCGTGTCGGCATCAAAACTATAGCTCTTGCCTTGTGCGTAATCTTCTACACATACGTTCATGAATTGTTCGTCGAAGTCCCAGTCACCGGGAAAATTGTTGTCTTACCCTAATCAATTACAAGTGTTACATCAGTAAACTCCCCACTACAAATAGGTGTAATGTTGAAAACAACCTTTTCTTTAGTACCGTCCCAACCGTTTTCATCTCTAAAGTGAAACCCGATAGAATATTCTGGAGTACTTCCATCCGATATTTGATCCCATTTAAGTGGAAAACTTGTGTATGACTGGTTAACCACACTATCCAAAAAACCGCATTCAAAAGGTCCAGGGATATAACGTTGAGCTAATGGATCTGGATTTCCATAATCCATCATCACCAACGTATCATTTTCCGTATAGGGATTTTTAATGTCTAAATGAATAATGAAATTAGTGGGAAAAGGATTAATATACACCTCGCCCAATTCTTTTTTATCTCCTCCCAAAGACTCTACCTCCAACACACTGTGAGCAGCAGAAGTCCTCACTGAAAAATCTGAAAAAGATTCATTATGTGTAACTTCAAAATAACCATTTTCATCTGTTGTAAACGCTAAAGAAGTAGCAGGCTTAGAAAGTATTCCTCCTCCGGGAAGACGAATGATACCGTCTTTGTTTGCCGCAGGGGTATCACAACTTTGCATCAACCTTCCTGTTACCGTTACTTGTTTGTTTGCATTTTTTGAACATGCTACCAATAAGACTGATATTGCTATATAACTTATAATTTTCTTCATGATTCCTGTGTTTTAGTGAATAATTAATCGAAGGGTTTGACGCTCGGAGGCCGTGAAAACGTTGACTAAATACATGCCGTTTTCTAAATGACCAATGGCTAAGGGTATTTCCCGAGCTCCTGCTTTTACTTCTCGCAACTCCATGACATTTTTTCCCGTTACATCAAACAATTGTACATTGAATTGTTCGTCGTTCATAAAGTTTCGCTCCTTATTTCGCCAATCAGTGATGTTTTTTTACTCTATTTTTAGTGTGACATCTTGGTATTCGTCTTTACAATGAAAAGTAGGAATATAAACATTTTTATCCCCATCTGTCCAAGAATCATATTCATTTAGATAATAATTTAATTTAATTGTTGGATTATTATCATTTTGAAATTTAGCCGGTAAGGAACTTGGATTGGGAGCTTGAGCAACGGTATCAATTATACCATTCGAGAAAGGTCCTGCTTTTTTTAGCCACGGACTCGTGCCGTCAACAGGATAGCCTGGATTCCCATAATGCAACGTATCATTCTCAGTATACACACTATCTACCTCCAAATACAAATAATAACTTGCACTTTGAGGAAAAATATACACCTCCCCCAGCTCTTTTTTATCTCCGGATAAATAGTCGACCTTCAGTACATCAGATGATCCCTCTACCCGAACGGTAAATCGCGTAAATCCAGAACCGCTGTGTCTTGCTTCAAAATAACCGTTTTCATCCGTTGTAAAATCTATAATATGTCCGGGACCCGATAAAATGGCATCTGCAGTTAAAATCGTGCCCTCCTTATTCGCTGCAGGGGTGTCACAACTCTGCATAAGCCGACCAGTGACAACCACTTCATTACTCTTATTTTTAGCACATGCCGTAAATAAAACTACTGCGATTATATAACCTATTAACTTTTTCATGATTCCTGTGTTTTAATGAATAATTAATCGAAGGGTTTGACGCTTCGAGGCTGTAAATACGTTGACCAAGTACATACCGTTTTCCAAATGACCAATGTCCAGGTCCATTTCCTGAGCTCCTGCTTTTACTTCCCGCAACTCCATGACATTCTTCCCCGTTACATCAAACAATTGTACGTTGACTTCCTCATCGCTCAGGAAATCATACGCCAGCATTACGCCCTCGCCGTTGTTGGGGTTGGGAAATAACTTAGCATACACTTCTTTTTCTGCCGAAAGCGTGTCGGCATCAAAACTATAACTTTTGCCTTGTGCGTAATCTTCTACACATACGTTCATGAATTGTTCGTCGAAGTCCCAATCGCCTGAGAAATTATTATTGTAAACGAAGCCTTGCCCCGAAGGACTCGCTGAAGAGTTGGTGATAAAAAAGGCGCTTATTGGAAGACAGCTGGTCAACATCCATCTGGTTCTCGTTAGTTATTAAGGTGATAAAAGACCGCACCGTTTTTTGACTGTTATCTATTTGTTTAAGGTTAAAGCAAAATAGTTGAACGACCAAAAAGTTTTTGTTAAATCGCAGTACACAAATATTAACCCCTTGATAAACTGTACTATAACTTTATAGCAAAAGTCAAAAATCTAAGGAAAGACTGAGGAATTAGTTTTCATTACGAGGTTCTACCACCAATTTAATAGGTAAGTACAGCATAAAAGCATTTACAATATCACTTAAGCGGCTTTTTGTCACGGTTTTTGTCCTACGACATTTTTTAATTTAAAAGCTCAGGATCAACAAAAACACGCGCCAAAAAGTATTGCTTCATAACCTTCTATCGCCACGGGTTGAAACCCGCGGCGATAGACACCATAATTTTACTTTCCTATATGAAATTGTTCGCTGTATACTACCTATTAAATAGGGGGTAGAACACATTACAAAAAAAAGAGGCCGCACCTGGCGTCCTCTTTTTTTGTTGTTGTTTGTGTATGGTCATAGACCAGGAAGTAGAACTCCAATCAGGAGTTCGCTGTAAAAATCATAATGTGCCGTTCTCATTATGCGTTTCTTCTATTACTTGATTATTGAGTTCTTGCTTTTCTTTTTCAAACTTGTAGTAAGAATAAGCGTCGCATGTAGAATGTCCACCGCCACATCCCCAGAGGAAAAGGCCAGTTGCACTAAATGCTACAATTCGTTTAACGGATCGAAATACTTTCATTACAGATTAGTTTTATAGTTTTTCTTTGTTGTTTATTGTACAGGGCACATCAGTTTCAATATTCCATAAAAAAACTTGAGTTTTTTTACAAATATATCTAGCCTGCTCAAAATCAAACTATTCACCCATTTTTTTTTTACTCATGAGTACACCGCCCGTTTTCCATATAACGATAACAGATTAAACTACGCTTAAGGAACTTGCAGAAGAACGCTCAAAGCCAAATTTCTCCTTTACGGTTGATCAACAAAATCGTCTCTATGCAAGTACCAAGGCGATACCTTACCAATAAGCGCGTTCAGTAACTTTTTCTAGTGTTGAACAAGCACTTTTTTGGTATACGTTTTATTGTTGATAAAAAGTGTGACCGCGTAAATACCGTCTTCAATGAATTCTGGTAGTTTTACATTTTCGGTATACTGACCACCCTCGAAGTTTCCAATTACTTCATAATGCATCGAACGCCCCTGTAAATTTATGAGGTTGAACGCTACTTTTGCCGGTTCTGGCATACTGTAACGCAACGTGAGCGCATGAGCACCAACCACATATCCGGCAGTAAACATTTCATTTTCTTGATTGAACTGTTCTTCTTCAAGATGCGCTGAAGGATTCGTAAAGACATGATTCGAAAGATAGATCACGTCACCAGAATTACCGTTTGCTCCATCAGCCTTATTGGTAGCCACATAAAACGTTACTTCTTCTGCAGTCGTTGGTGCATCCCAGTCAAAACTCCACGAAGAGAGTTGTGTACCAGCTTGTTCGTGCGTCACATAAGTACGGCCGAGGCCTGAAATCATTTGCGTATTCGTCGCATCCGTAATTGTAAAATTCCCAGCCATGTCATCATTTTCATCGAGCGCCACGACTTGAAAACCATTTCGTACTCCCGTATCTGTTAGTTCAAGGGTAACGGTTTGTGTACTTCCAGGATTAAAAGTTGTTCCACCACCACTCAGCGAGAGCTCATTTACACCGTTATTACCATCCTGTGTATTTCCTGTATGGCAATCTGTACAGTTACCTTCACCCGGAGCACCTGTTTTACCCGATGGCGCACCTGTCGAATTTAGCTGTCTTTCCTGGTGAAATTTTTCATATTGTTTTTTTACTGTTCCACTGGAAAACAGGAGTAAAGCAAGTACTCCCCCACTCATAATAATTCCCGCTACAATCGTATTTTTTCTCTTCATAACTTCAATGATATTTTATATTTTAATTCTTTTTTAGTTGTACAACTTCCCTTGTTGCTCCCAACATTCAATAGTTTGAATGGTTGAGTCACTCAGTTTATTACCACCTTGTGGCATTGGAGAAACACCACTTTCATGTCGCATCACCCTTAAAATCATTTCTGTTTCTGCCTCAATCTGATCGTAAGTCACAAAACGATAACCAGCGCTTGCTGTATTCTCATCGTGACATCCACTCGTCGAACAATTAATGGATAAAATGGGTTTTACGTCATTAACAAATGAGACAGTCGAGTCACAATTATCTTCAACTGGAGTAACACTTGCTACTTTATCTTTGCGACAAGAGCATAGCGCCAGAAAGCCAACAGTAAAAAAAATCAATATTCGCATAATTAATATTTAAATGTTCTCGTTATACTAAATCCAAAACGAAAGGCTCCTTCTAACCAATCCGACTGTGTCAATGCTATGTACTGAAGCTCGCTCATACCTCTGGCATTTGTAAAGTTGAGTGTGAACGTATGACCATTGGTCAGCCATTCCATAGCAACTCCTGCACTATTTTTATATTCATTTCTGATTGAAGTATCGTGAATATTATAGAAATATTCAGCTATTAAACCAATCTTCTTCGTGATTCGTATTCGCGCTGCTCCCCCAACTGAAAACAAACCGTTGACATCATTTTGTTCTACGAGGTTCCTGTGAACATAAGTTGGCATCAGCGCCATGCTGAAACGCGGATGAAACTTGCGTGATATTGTCAATTGAGAACCATACATAAGCCGATGAGAAAAACGATCAAAGTTCGTTACCGATGAAATATCTTCTGAGGCAGACATGTAGGTTCCATATCCCGTACCCGTTATAGCCATTGAAACAGGAATACTATTGTCCTCCTTTTGTCTAAGGATACGGTATTTCGCAAACCCTTCTAAAATTGAGCTATAAGGACCGCTCCCTTTAAGTCGTGCAATCCCTACCATCAAATTATCTGTAATCCCGAAATCAAAACCGAAGCGAATATCAGCCGCATTGTCAAATCCAAAAGCCGATTGAACACCTCCTTTGTCTCCGAGTGCATCGCCAAATCGATGGGCAATGATATAACGCCACTGTCGTTTTTTTAAGGTTTGCGTAGAGTGACCATTAATGACATGGATATTTGAGAACGTTTCCGATACCTCATCCTCTGATTGTGCGAAAACTCCGCATTGAAGTAACAAAATCAATGATAAAACTGAAGTTATATGTTTCATTTTTGTGCTAATTCTTTGATGTAAGCCATTAAATCCTCCAACTGCTCATTGGACATTTTTTCTTTGGTGTAAAGTGGCATGTATTGTTTTCTTCCGGTAATTGGATAAGTTCCCCAGCGAACAACTTGATAAATCGACTCGTCGTCATAGCCTTCTTTATTTCGCCATAAATAACGTCCTGATAATACGTCATCATCCAACTCAAGGTATGTTACGCGAGAATTTTCATGACAAAACATACACGCTTCACGATATATTTTCTCGCCATTTCGGGGATCGCCATTTGCGCCGTAATCGCGATTATTCTCATTCATCGCCCCTGTGAATGTAGCACCATATTGGTGCACGTATTTCGTTTTGATCAGCGTTAGCGCCTCTTCTTGATTTACTTTCTGATTGACCGCGTTCTCTATGATTGCCCTTTCTTTTCCGGAAAGATGAAGATCATCTATTCTTAATTCTTCCCGTTTGTAATAATGCATAATTGCATCCAGTTCCCATTGCTTCAACGGTCGGCCCGATGCACAATATTCAGCGCAGAGCTGTACGGCATTCGCCAATGTATCCTTAGCATTATCCACTAAACTCCCATACTTTTTATAGTAATCTCCATTGTAGAAAGACGAGCGATTATAAATCCCATAAAATGTGGATCCTGCCGTAAAAGGCATATCATTTTTCGTAAGGTAATCCAATCGGTCCTGTGGATTTTTATTTGTAATGACTTTTTGTTCTTTCTTTAAATTGTGACAATCAGTACAGTTGAAGTATGGTGAAATCAGTTTCCCTTTATGTTCTTTATAATCCGCTTTTCCTTCACGAATGAGTTTTTCACCAACGCGTGCCAGACTATCGTCAAACTTTTTCAGGTAATGCTGCGGTTGGTCACCTCCAAGAGCTAGTTCTAAATCAGTTACCGTAAATTTATCTAACTTTTTTATCGGCACAGTGGCAGATGTGCTATTCTCCTGTTGAATCACAAAACCGAAACTCCCAATACCTATAAGGACTATTATTAAATAAAATGACTTCTTTAACTTCATCATACTGAAACAATAAACGTTAAAACTAAATAAAAAGTTTGCTATCTGGTAGAAAAAACAAATTTTCTAATCAAAAGTTGATTCACCTATTCCTTCAAAGTTAGAACTAATGATAACTAAAAGTGTTCTCTTATATTTGCATATTAAAGAAGACAATTATGTTCGATAAAAATATGATGGAAAAGTTGCAACAAATGCAACAACAAGCTTCAGTCTCAAAGGAAAAATTGGCTAATGTAAAAGTTAATGGTGAAGCCGGTGGTAATCTGATCTCCGTCGAAATGGATGGGAATCGCAAACTCACAAATCTGGAAATCAATGCTCCATTGGATCAAATCGAAAAAGAGGATCTGGAAGATTTGCTCAGTGTGGCACTCAATCGCGCATTAGATGCAGCTGAAAAAGTGAATGAAAAAGAAATGCAGCAGGCTGCTAAAGGTATTTTACCCGGGATGTAATGGATAAATCAGCATTGCGCGAGATCTACAAAAAGAAGCGAAACGAGCTAACATCTGATGAACGCAGGGAGGCTTCAAAAAAAATCGCCCTGAATCTTGGAGCGAAATGGGATTTTAATCAAAAAACCATCAGCTGCTTCCTTCCTATTCAACGCCTAAATGAAGTCAATACAGCACCTTTGATGCAGCAATTAGGGATCAAAAACAACCTTTGTGCTCCTGTAGCAGACTTTAGCAACACAACAATGATTCATCGGTTGATCGATGACGCCACTCTTATAAAACATAATGACTGGTCGATCCCCGAGCCCACCAACGGCACTATCGTGAGACCTGAAGTGCTCGATGTTGTGATCGTTCCGCTACTCATCTCAGACAAAAAAGGATATCGGGTAGGATACGGAAAGGGGTTTTATGATCGTTTTCTAAGCCAATGCAATAAATCCTGCCTTTTTATAGGTATCAATTATTTTGAACCTATTTCAGTAATCACAGGCACTCATAAAAATGATATAGCACTGCACTTTACAGTAACACCATCCTCAATCATTGAACATGAATCAACGTAAACAACAAGGTCGATTTCACCTATTTGGTATAGTGAGCATACCAACACTGGTTGCTGTAGGCATGTTGAGTGAAAGCTTTTGGGTGACAGGTTTATTATTTGTGCTTTTTGCACTCATTTTTTTATTGCTTTTTCGCTCCTAAGAATCAAGCTCTCATCCATCGTTTCAGCCTTACACTTCCATAAAAAACAACTTTCATCCGATTAGATTTTAACATTTGGAAAGGTTTACAACTATTTTTAACAAAAAAACATTTCGCAAATTGAAAACAAATTAAGATATTTGAACTGGCAGGATTGCTACCGCCCGGTAGCATTGCTCCAATAAGTAGTTTTAGCACAGTAAAGCCTCCTGTTTTCAGGGGGCTTTACACTTATAAGACTTGGTTTATTCGCTTCTTTTTTTTCTGAAAAACAATTTCATCACCTGCTCCTTTCCTTTTTAACAATTGACCTATAGGTGAGGCCATGGAAATAGAGAGTAATAAAAACCCTTGAATTGTTACTTTTCCAAGTGCGGGTCCGAGTAATATCCATTGGTCATCCAGCTGGACAAGCGCACCTGGCTGGCACTCTACATAAACACGCGAAAGCTCCAATTGCTCTAGCTGATTATATTGATGTTGCAGCTGTTTCCACTGGAGGTGCATGCGCTCAATTTCGCGTTGGACCATTTCGCGACTCGTTTCATACTTGTCCCCAGCACTACTTTTGGTGTCACCGTCACGCGATTGTATCAAACTTTGAAGATCTTCTTTTGCTGTCAGTATTCGCTGCTCAACAATCGTTTTTAACTCCTGTATTAATATCGATTTCTCCATTGTTCTGTGACTTCGTTTTATGCTGTGATCCTTTCAAAATCTTGATAAAATAATGGATAGGACTTTCGAATCGCATCTGGTGCCTCAATAAAAATAGCTGATTCTGATCGCAAAGCAAGAAGAGATAACGCCATAGCCATTCGGTGGTCATGATGTGAATGAACAATTCCACCTGCGATCACTGCTTCTTTCTGTAACCCGTTAATAATCAACTCATCCCCTTGTCGTTCAAGGATAATATCAAGTTTAGCGAACTCGTCAATAAGTGCCTGTGCGCGATCACTTTCCTTATGAGTTAAGCGATGAACACCTGCGATACTTGACTGTCCTTCAATCGTGGCTGCAAGAGCAACAAGAGGAGGAAATAAATCTGGACAATGCGTCGCATCAAAATGAAAGGGCTGAAGATTTCCCCGGCGAACATACAGTTCACCTTCTTTCCAGGCATAATATCCATTTGCTTTGGTCACTACATCCAAAATAGCGCGGTCAGCCTGAATCGCATTTCGCTGAAGTCCGCTCAACTTCAGTTCCCCTCCAATAAGTGCAGCAACGATGAGAAAAGCAGCCCCACTCCAATCGCCTTCTATATCGTAAACAGTTGACCGTTGAATAGATTGATTTCCTTTCACAAAAAAGGTATTAAAATCATGATGTTCAATCTCAAGGCTAAAATCCCGCATCATATCCATGGTCATCTCCACATAGGGAATACTTTTTAAATTCTCTACGTTGATAGTTAAATCGAACGGTAAGAATGGAGCTACAATTAACAATCCTGTCAAGAGTTGAGAGCTCGTCGAACCATCGATATTCAACGAATTGCATTTGGTCGCACCAGAAATAATCAAGGGAAGCTTGCCGTCGATACAGTTAACTTGCTTGCCCATTTGTTCTAATGCATCCACAACCATATCCATAGGCCGATTTAATATCGACCCCTCACCTTTGACGGTAAAGGGTTGATCAGTAAGCAAACTAAAAGCACTAAATAAGCGGGTACTCAGTCCTGCTTCACCACAATTGATCGTATATTTTTTTTCAAGGTTAAAATCACTTTGTACGTGAACGAGGCCACCCTGCCGTTGCACTGAAGCCCCGAGTCGTTCAATAACATTAAATGCAGCAACCACATCATCACATACTGTTATCTGATTCAATGTAACCCCGTTTTTGGATAATTTTAATTGTTTTTGGTGTTATAAATCCTCGCACAGTCCTGTAATAACCTAATAGTTAAAAACTTAATTATTCCTGAAAACGCCTACCTCCTTACCGTATCATTTCATAACACATTTTGAAATGCTAATTCTAAAGTTCATGCATTCAAATCCTGTTTTTTCATATCCACGATAAAAACTAAAAGTCCTTT
>CAJXMN010000041.1 GCA_913056215.1 uncultured Flavobacteriales bacterium
GAGATTCGTTCATTTGACCAAAAACGAATGCCGCCTTCGATTCTTTCAATTCATTTTTATCCACTTTTGAAAGGTCCCAACCCCCTTCTTCCATGGCTTCCATAAAGTCATCACCGTATTTGATAATGCCTGATTCAAGCATTTCGCGGAGTAAATCGTTACCTTCACGTGTTCTTTCACCAACTCCAGCAAAAACGGAAAGTCCTTCGTAAGCCTTCGCAATATTATTAATCAACTCCTGAATTAGTACCGTTTTACCTACACCAGCACCGCCAAATAGACCGATCTTACCACCCTTTGCATAAGGTTCTATCAAGTCAATAACTTTAATACCGGTAAATAAAACTTCAGTTGCAGTAGACAGGTCTTCGAATTTCGGAGCATCTCGGTGAATTGAGGAGCCTTTGGAACGATCTGTTTTTCCTAAACCGTCAATCGATTCACCTACAACATTAAATAGACGACCTTTTACTTCATCACCAACCGGCATCTGAATAGCTTTTCCAGTCGAAACAGCTTTCATCCCTCTGGTAAAACCATCCGTAGAATCCATAGAAATAGCTCTCACCGCGTTTTCTCCAACGTGTGACTGTACCTCGAGTATGACCACAGAGCCATCGTCTTTTGAAACTTCAAGTGCGTCATAAATATTGGGAAGCTCCACACCTTTCTGGAAGCTTACATCGACAACAGGCCCAATCACCTGCAATATTTCTCCTTTGATTTCCGACATTTTCCTGCCTTTTTTAAATTCAATTTGGGCGCAAAGATAATTGAAATATTCCTTATCATTCACATAAGACTTAATATTTTTCAACAATAAATTAAGGGGATGTGAATGAGATCATGCTATAAACATGTAAAGAAGTAATTAAACTAATCGTGTCCCCCTGGCTGACAACACTTAGGGAGTGCTGCCTGAGCTTTTTTTACGGGCTCCACATCATCAGCTGCGTATCCTATCGAAGCTATTTGTTGACGGATCTCAACTGGTGATAATTTTTTGCTGTTATATTTAACAGTAAGTTCCTTTGTGCCCATATCCAGCTCCGCAAAAATAACCCCTTTCGTAAAATTCAACTCTTCTTCGATTCTTTCGCGACAATCACCACACTGGGCATTCGTCTGTATCGTTATCGTTTGTTTTACAGATTTTCCATTCTTGGTCATTCCACAACTTGCTGTAATTGCGAGTAAAAAAATTAGTGTTATCGTTTTCATAATCCTTTTGTTTTTGTAAAATTAATTAATTCTTGTCTTTATGTTCTATAGGAATTCGAATTCCCGCATAAATATTTACTCCAATTATCGGAGCGTAAACACGTGTTGCATCGAATGTTTTTTCGAATGGGTTTTCTACGTTAATTATCGGATGAGCTAAACGGTAATCCAACAGATTTTCACCTCCTGCATACACCTCAAATTTCCTGAATTTATGCGTGATTTGTCCAGACAACATCGGTACAACAGGCGTTCTATTATTGGTTGAAACATCACCCCCCGGCAACTCAACTGTAGCGAGTCTTCGCGCTCCAAACGCAGAAAATGTCGCATCGTAATCCCACCTTGTATTACGAGATTCATACGACAAATTAATGAATCCTCTTTGACGAGGCACCATCAATTTCTCTTCTAATCTACCTCCCATAGTAGTCCTTACATCTAAAAATTTATAAGCTGCCTTGACTTGAAAACGAGGAAGTACTTCCATTTTTAAATCCACCTGAAATGCATTGGAAAAAGATTCTCCCTCCAAATTCCGCATCACGATGTAGGCTGTACTCTCATCTCTATCGGCCACAAGTTGGTTCTCAAAAACTGTATGATAAAAATCTGCGTTGAAACTCGCTTTTCGACCAAACGCCTGGAATTCCAGGTAATAACTCCCACCAAAATTCCAAGACACCTCTGGCTGAATCTCTTCACCCAACCTCCAGGGAGTGTTCGTGGCCATGAGTGATAGATTATCCACCACATAATTAGACACCCTAAATCCACGACCTCCAGTAAACCTAATGTCCATATCTTCCGTTATTGCAAATTTATAATTTGCTCTGGGAGAGTGCTGGAAACCGTACACATTGTGAAAATCAGAACGCCACCCCAACACTAGCGTTGACAACACACCTGAGTACGTGTACTCAGCATAGACCCCTGGCACCAACTCTGTTCGGTTCAACATTCTATTAGATGTGTCTGTGGGTAACACGTCCGACATTGTTTGCTCCAATTCATCATAAACAAAACTCGCTCCCGTCTTTAACTTATGATTCGTGTTACCCAAAATCGTTTCATACATCAGATTCGCATACCCTCTTTGCTCGGAAGCATCTAATTTACGCTTACCAAAAACAGCATCTAACGCTGCATACTTTGCATAATAGACAATTCCTAAAGAGCTGAACTCATCTTCTTCAAATAACAGTCCCGTTTTTCCAAAAGCTTCCACCGTAGTATTGCGAATCCCTACTCCATACAATCCCTGATCAGCAGTGTAACGGTCGAAACCTATTTGTCCGCCCATTTTATCAGAGTAACTTGCTTTGACACCAAACTGAGCTCGAAACAATGGAGCTTTATACTTCCAACGATTCATACCTACAAAATGATTTCCAATCGGCATATCCCTGAATCCATCATTATTACGATCATTTTCCATCAACTGGTGATCGTAATGTAAGAACCACGCGGAACTCCATTTATCATTAAAGGATTTCCCACCATGAAGATTCAGATCAGCCTTTCCTTGAATATTACCGTAAGCATTCACGTAAAGACGTTCAATGTTTTCTGGTTTCAAATACTCAATATTGATCAATCCAGCCATTGATTCATAACCGTTTGCTACAGTTCCTGTTCCCTTTGTGATCTGAATAGATTGAATCCAGGTTCCAGGAATACCTGCCAACCCAAACGCCTGATCGACATTTTGCATGAAGGGAATATTTTCGAACTGCAATTGCGTGTAACGCCCATTCAATCCCATCATTTGAATCCTCTTAGAACCAGAAACACCATCGGATAAACTAACGTCTACTGTTGCATTGGTTTCAAATGATTCGGACAAATTGCAGCAAGCTGCTTTTCTTAACTCCCCGCTATTTAATGATTCAACGTTTCGAGGTGACAACTTCAAAATATTTGAATTAGCCCGCTTAGCTTTTATAACCACTTCTTGGGCGATTTGCTCTGGAAAAAGAATTAACTCAACCTTGGCACCATCGCTATACTCCTCCAGATACAAAGTATCGGAGTAATGCCCTGTTGCTCGAAAAATAAGTGTATCGTCATCAACAAAATCACCTTCAATCTTGAAGACACCTTTCGCATCAGTCACATCGCCAATACGCGCCTGACGCAGAAAGACCTCTGCTCCCATTAATGGCTCACTTTTATTTTGATCTAAATAAGTCTTTACTTTACCTTCTATAACTTGTTGTGCAAAAAGACCTAATGAAAAAAAGAGCACAAACAACATCAAACAATACTTCATACTTGAATATTTAAATTTCTATATACTGCAATAAAATACTTATTGGCAGTATTTTAAATCAAGTATTGCTGAAGTAGTGCTAATCGTTGCTGAACTCCTAACACTGAAACCCAGGGTGGTGGGTGGTTGCAAAAATTATAATCTTGTTCTAACAACCTCAGCCCTTCTATGGTGCGTAAAGGAATATCAGCGGCAGTCAAATGCATCTTACAACCCCGGTCCTCTGATACTGTGTATTCAACCGTCCCTCCGAACAAATGAACATTAATTTCGCAACAATTATCTTTGAGCACAGGTGATTCTGTCAACTTAGACGAGCAGCAAAGACTTTCATCGCATCCTAAAGTTTCCTTATTCGGTACAAAGCTCCGTTCATAATGAAAAAAATGACTTGTGCTCAGACCGGAAACCGTGCACTGCTGTTGTACAACAAGAATTCCTGACGACCCCAAACAAAGGATTATCACAAAAAACAGCCCAGTTACAAATTTCCACTTCACATTTCAAAATTAGCTTTTTCAAAAGTGATACGCAAAATACAAAGGAGTCATTTTTCTTAGGTGTTGTTTTAATTTGTTCTTAATTTTGTCTCAATAAAAATAAAGGTGATGTCAAAAATACCAGTTAATGTCTATGCAGAAATGACTCCAAATCCAGCGACGATGAAGTTTGTAGCTAATAACTACCTCATCGATCCCTCGAAATCCGTGGAGTTTACTAGTCAGCAAGAAGCAAAAGGATTTTCTCCGCTAGCCGACGAGTTATTCAATTTCCCATTCGTTAAAGGTGTTTTTATTGCAGGTAATTTCGTTTCGATTACAAAGAGCGAGGCGCTTTCATGGGACTTTGTAACCACTGAACTGCGCGACTTTATACGAAATTTCATTGCAGATGGTAAAGAAATTCTGATTCGAATGCCAGAGCCCAAAGCAACACCGCAAGAAGAAGATAAAACCATTAATACTGAAAACTACTCTCCCTCTGAATTTGATGAGGCTATCGAAGGCTTGTTAACCGAATATGTCAAACCAGCAGTGGAAGGTGATGGTGGCGCTATCGAATTTCGAAATTTTGACAAGGGTGTTGTCACTGTGATTTTGCGCGGTGCTTGTTCGGGATGTCCCTCTTCTACTCAAACACTCAAGGGCGGAATTGAGCAACTCCTCACTCAGCATATACCAGAAGTAAAAGAAGTCGTTGCTGAAGAACTTTAATCGTTGGCACGATTGATGGAGCACGTTGTGTTGCGCGAGGACAGGACAGTTCATCGCTACTTCATCGATTGACACATGTTCTTGACAACGATCACCTGCGGGTGAACTAAAAGAGGTTCAATTTAATTATGTCATTATTTCGGCGCTAGTCGATACAAAAATAATCCGAGGATACCGAAAATAATATTCGGGACCCAGACAGCGATATAACTTGGAAACCCAACGTTTTCAGCGGCAACAGATGTAACTTTCATGGCAAAGATATATAAGAAAGCGAGCAATAATCCCACAGCAATATTTGCACCTACACCACCACGCGATTTCCGAGAAGAAACTGACATTCCGATCAGTGTAAGTACATAAGTAGCAAAAGGAAAGGAGGTTCGCTGATAAAACTCAATTTCATAAAACGCAATGTCAGGAGACCCTTTTTGTTTTTCACGCTCAATAAAATCTCTGATTTCATTAAACCCCATGCTTTTAACCACATTTTCGCGTTGTGCCATTTCTACCAATTGAAAGGGGAAAACCGTATCTAATTTATGGCCTGCTGATGGTGGAGCTACGATACTGTCATGCAAATCTCCAGTATAGCGAATATAATAATCTGTCAATTCCCACTGATTCGTTGAATCCGGATTAAAGGCTTTTTCCGCCTTAACGATCGCTTGTAATTCATCATTTTCGTCACGATCTTCTAACACAAAACCACGTGCTTCACTGCGATCAGAACGATAATTATCAAAATAAACAAACTGATTATTGGGATATTCTGCGAAGTAATCAGAAATCACACGTGTATTACGATAGTAAATTTCTTCAAATTCAAGTCTCTTTTCATTGGCTTCTGGAAGCACAAAATGGTTTAATACTAAAGATATCAACATCAATATCGTGGCTCCTATCATATAAGGCCTCAAAAGCCTTCTGAATGGACGTCCACTATTTAGAATAGGTACAATCTCTGTGTTTTGCGCCATTTTCGCTGTGAACCAAATGACAGCAACAAACACGATAAGTGGGGAAAACAAGTTCCCAAAATAAATCACAAAATTGAAATAGTAATCAAAAATGATGGCTTCCAGCGGTGCTTTTTTTTCTATAAAATCACCCAATCGCTCAGCCAAATCAAAGACAACTGCCAGGAGCATAATTACACCTAACATGAAAAAGAAAGTCGATAAGAATTTCTTAATAATATATCGGTCTAAGATCTTTAACATTCCATTCTTTCAGTTTTAAAGACGGCGCGTTAGCTGTTCAACCATTTGATCTTTCCACGCACTAAAACTACCATCGATAATTCGCGTTCGTGCCTCTTTCATCAACGAGAGATAAAAGGATAAATTATGTATCGTTGCTATTTGAATCGCCAAATGTTCTTTGGTTTTTGAAAGATGACGCAAATACGCCTTTGAATAAAAGTGATCCACCGTTGCAGTTCCTGCTTCGTCAATTACAGAAAAATCTTTCTCCCATTTTTTATTTTTGATATTAATGATTCCCTGACTGGTAAACAGCATTCCGTGACGAGCATTGCGTGACGGCATGACACAATCAAACATATCTACTCCTAAGCTAATACACTCAAGCAGATTGGCAGGTGTTCCAACACCCATTAAATATCGTGGTTTTTCTTTGGGTAATTCTTCGCAAACCAGGGCAGTCATATCGTACAGTTCTTCAGCTGGTTCACCCACTGACAATCCACCGATCGCATTTCCAACTGCATCGGTGTCACTGATGAATTTTGCAGAATCGCGCCTCAGATCCTTATAGACACTCCCTTGTACAATAGGAAACAATTGTTGCTCATAACCATACATCCCAGACGTCTTTTGCATTTGTTCCTGACATCTCTTCAACCAACGATGCGTCATCTTCATAGAACGCTTGGCATATTGGTAATCGCACGGGTAAGGTGTACATTCATCAAATGCCATGATAATATCCGCACCGATTGATCGCTGAATATCCACAGCTTTTTCAGGTGAAAAGAAATGGTAACTTCCATCTACGTGGGACTGAAACTTGACACCTTCTTCTGAGATTTTTCGACTATTAGCCAGCGAATATACCTGATAGCCGCCACTGTCTGTCAATATAGGACGTTCATAATTTATAAACTTATGGAGTCCTCCTGCAGCTTCTAAAACATCCAGTCCAGGTCTGAGAAATAAATGATACGTGTTGCCGAGAATAATTTGGGCATTTACCTCATGCTCAATCTCAAATTGATGAACCCCCTTCACAGAACCTACTGTTCCAACTGGCATAAAAATCGGTGTTTCAATTGCTCCATGAGCCGTTTGAAGCACACCAGCTCTTGCTTCAGAATTTTTATCGCGATGTTTTAAATCAAAGTGCATAAATATGTTGAAAAATAAAGAGCACAAAGATAATTGTATTTCGAGAAGAGTATCATATTTGTAAAAAAGTATGCGCATGGATGTTTTACCAAATTTTGGTGATCCTCAAGAATTCTGGATAAGCATTGCATTTTTTGCATTGATTTTTATTCAATTATTTTGGCTCATTTTCTTCTATTTACGTTTAGCCTGTCACAAAAACAAAAGTGGTGGTAATCTTCCTCCTGTGAGCATACTAATTGCTGCGCGTAATGAAGAGGATAATTTATTCGAATTCTTGCCTTTCATCTTAGAACAGGATTACTACGAATTTGAAGTCATTGTCATCAACGACCAATCTGTAGACGACTCCGCACATATACTCAAAGCCTTACAGCGCCGATACTCACACCTTAAAGTCATTAATTTAGAGCAAAACAAACACTTTTCACAAGGAAAAAAGCTGCCTTTAACTATCGGCATAAAAGGTGCGAAGTACGACCATTTGCTTTTTACTGATGCTGATTGTAAACCTGATTCACCGCAGTGGATTCAAAAAATGGGACACTCTTTCACCGCTAAAAAAGAATTGGTTCTGGGATATGGACCTTATCGCAAAACAAAAGGACTGCTCAACTGGTTTGTTCGATTAGATACCGTATTGATTGCAACCAATTATTTAAGCTATGCAAAAGCGGGCTTACCCTATATGGGAGTTGGAAGAAATATGGCTTATACCAAAGAGCTATTTTTCAAAAATGATGGTTTCAAATCGCATTATGCGTTAGCCTCTGGAGATGATGACCTTTTCGTTCAACAAGCTGCTCACAGTAAAAACACCAAAATTTGTATTCACCCCGAAAGTTTTTGCTATTCTGATGCTCCGAATAGCTGGAAAGACTGGTTCAAACAAAAGTCAAGACACTTTACAACATCTGAACGATACGGACTTTTCAATAAAGCATTGTTAGGAATCTATCCACTATCCTTGTTATTAACCTATGCTTCTTTTATTACTTTGGTGTTTAAATTTGATAGTAATGTTTTGGTCTTAAGCCTTTTTGGCGTGATGATCGTCCTCAAATGGATTGTTTTTGGGGTTATCTTGCGAAAATTACGAAATATTGAATTTGCTTGGGGGATTATTATTTGGGACCTTTTGTACGCAATTGTTACGCCGATCATTTACTATACAACAGATAAGAAGTCAACGAAAAGACAATGGAAGTAGGAAAAAATCTTTCTGAAAAAGGTAAAAAAGACTTAAAAGTCGTAGAGCGCGCAAAAAAAGGAGACGAAGCTGCATTCGCACAATTAATGGATCAGTATCGAGAACCCGTCTTTTATATGTTATTGAAGATGGTTAAGAACAATGACGATGCGGAAGATTTGACAATAGAGGCTTTTGGAAAAGCATTCAATCGCATTCAGCAATACTCTCCCAACTATGCCTTTAGCACATGGCTTTTTAAAATTGCTTCCAATAACTGTATCGACTTTATCCGCAAAAAACGCATCCATCTCACCTCTATGGATCACGCTTATTCTAACTCAGATGGGGAAAGCGTTAAAATTGATGTGGAATCCGGAACAATGGACCCTGAAGAAACAATCATGAAGCAGCAGAAGGTCAAGATGATGCGTAAGGTTGTCGAACAACTCAAACCGCGCTATCGAGACCTTATCAAGAAAAGGTATTTCGAAGAGCTCAGTTATGAAGAAATAGCTGATGAAATGGATCTTCCACTCGGCACCGTTAAAGCACAATTATTTCGTGCTCGTGAGTTTTTGGCCAACATCATGAAAAACACGAAAGACACCATTTAACAAGCTTCTTTATTTAAGGTATCATGGAAATCATTAAAAAATATTTTCCCGATTTATCTCAACAACAACTCGAGCAATTTGCAGCATTAAAAGAGCTTTACACCAGTTGGAATAAGATGATTAACGTAATCAGTCGAAAAGATATGGATCACTTTTATGAACATCACGTACTCCACAGTTTAGGTATTGCAAAGTTCGTGCGTTTCGCTCCAGGCACTAAACTTTTAGATGTAGGAACAGGTGGCGGCTTCCCAGGTATTCCTCTCGCCATCTTATTCCCTGAAAGTCAATTCCATCTTGTCGATTCGAAAGCCAAAAAAATAAAGGTTGTCAATGACGTTATTACTTCCTTAGACCTCAAAAATGTTCGTGCGGACCATGCACGCGCAGAAGAACTTAAAACAAAGTATGATTTTATCATTAGTAGGGCTGTAACGCGAATGGAACAATTCTATCAATGGGTTCGCCCACTAATTGGTACGAACAACAAGAATGGACTTCCGAACGGCATACTTTATTTGAAGGGTGGTGATCTGACAGAAGAATTACTTCCCGTACCCGGTTCAAAAACTATCTTCGATCTGCACGAAAAATTTGAAGAGTCGTTTTTCGAAACAAAGAAGGTTGTATACATTCAGGCATAAAAAAAGGTGGTCACAAAACCACCTCTATAATATTTTTAATTCCCCAATCTTCTAAAGATCATCAGGATTGATTGTCACGCGTTTCAGCTTCTTTTGCTTAGGCTTGAGCTTCTCGATAAAAATCACCTTAAAGCGTTCGCCATCTGCATTTTGAATCATCTCAGAAATACCATTCTCTATTGAAGGCGGCTCGTTGTTTGAATTATAAAATTTCTTGTCATAGAGCTGAGAGGTATTATCATCATAATAGTAGAAAATTGATTCTATATAACCGTTCTCAACACGTACTTTGGCTTTAATACAATAGACCTCATCTTCTTCAAAAAATGAAATAATTACATTGCGATGTATATTGTCAGAAACGGTGTAAGCACCTCTTTCTTCAAAAGCTTTTTCTAACTTCTGGTAACAATTTGTAGCTTCTTGAGCATAAAGTGAAGCGCTAAAGATTCCTGAGAATATTAATACACTGAGTAAAAGTATCTTTTTCATTGTTTCGTAGTTTATAGAGCGAACTCCGATTTCAAATATAGTAATCTTGTTCAAAATCGTAGTTACTTCTCTTGATTTATTTTTAAATTTGACTTTCAATTACGATGACATGAAACAAATAGCAGACCATTTTGATGAAGCTCTGAAAATTTTGCAAAAATTTAACACTCCTGAAAATTTACAGTTGATTCAGGAAGCAGGAGATTTGATGGTTTCATCCTTCGGTAAAGAAGGTAAAATTCTGAGTTGCGGAAACGGTGGTTCGCTATGTGATGCGATGCACTTCGCTGAAGAAATGACTGGTAGGTTTCGGGAAAATCGAAAACCAATGGCAGCCATTGCTATAGCTGACGCTTCCCACCTTTCATGTGTTGCCAATGACTTTGGTTTCGACGAGGTGTTTTCACGTTACGTAGAAGGTGTTGGTAGGAAGGGAGATATATTACTCGCTATTTCGACTAGTGGTAATTCTAAAAATGTAATTAACGCGATTCATGCTGCCCAAAAAAAAGGAATGAAGGTTATTGGATTAACGGGCAAAACCGGTGGAACTATGGCAGAACTTTGCGATATTGAAATCCGGGCTCCGCATTCTAATTATGCCGATCGTGCTCAAGAAATACACATCAAGGTTATCCATAGCTTAATCGATCACGTAGAACGAGCCATTTGTAAGTAATCAACAGACATCCTGCTTTACACTTCTTCCAAACAAATTCCAACACGCAATATGCTGTCCACAGCACTACAAATTTGTGCTTCTTTTTTAAACAAAGATTTGTCCACTTTCTATAATTTTTCTTATCTTAAGTAAGAAATAACTTAAAAACCTATATCAATGTTAGTAAAAACATACGGATCCGCCGTTTTTGGCATCGATGCAACTCCAATCACCATAGAAGTGAACATCGGAAAAGGAATTAGTTTTATCTTAGTGGGACTACCCGACAGTGCTGTCAAAGAGAGTCAACAGCGCATCAAGGCTGCACTCACCAACAACGGCTACAAATATCCGATGAAAGAAATTACTGTAAACATGGCTCCTGCCGATATTCGTAAAGAAGGTTCAACATTTGACCTTCCTATCGGAATTGGAATAATGGCGGCAAGTGAACAGGTCAAAACAGATCATTTAGAAGATTATGTGCTGTTGGGAGAACTTTCCCTGGACGGTAGCTTAAAACCTATGAAAGGTATCCTACCCATCGCATTAAAGGCTAAATCAGAGGGGTATAAAGGCATTATTCTTCCAAAAGAAAATGCCCGCGAAGCGGCAATAGTTGAAGGAATTGATGTCTACGGTGTAGAATCCATCAATGAAGTCGTTGACTTCCTAAACAATGATTCAAACCTGGACCCCGTCAAGGTGGATTTAAATGATGAGTTCTTTGATAAACTGGACGAAATCGGGGTCGATTTCAAAGATGTCAAAGGACAACAGAACATTAAACGCGCATTTGAAATCGCAGCATCAGGCGGACACAATGTAGTGTTGATTGGTCCACCTGGAGCAGGTAAATCTATGTTAGCTAAACGACTGCCGACGATTCTCCCCCCTATGAGTATTGACGAATCGCTCGAAACAACTAAAATTCATTCCGTAGCCGGTAAAGTAGATGCGGGTTCTGGACTCGTTACTAACCGTCCATTTCGGAAGCCACACCACACCATTTCAGATGTTGCGCTCGTCGGTGGTGGAGGGTATCCACAACCCGGAGAAATTTCTCTTGCTCATAACGGCGTATTGTTCCTGGATGAACTGCCTGAATACAAACGTTCCGTGCTAGAAGTTATGCGGCAACCGATTGAAGATCGCCAGGTGACCATTTCGAGAGCAAAATTTACCGTGGAATACCCTGCAGGTTTCATGTTAGTGGCAGCAATGAATCCTTGCCCTTGTGGCTACTACAATCACCCTGAAAAAGATTGTGTTTGCGCTCCGGGGATTGTACAGAATTACCTCAATAAAATCAGTGGACCTCTACTCGACCGTATCGACCTTCACGTTGAGGTTACGCCCGTGAGTTTTGATGAACTGGCACACGACCAGCCGACAGAGAAAAGTCGAGACATTAGGGAGCGCGTGGTCCAGGCACGTCTGATTCAGGAGAAAAGATTCCAAAACAGTAAAGAGACCCATTGCAACGCACAAATGAGTAGTCGGGAATTACGAACATACTGCAAGATTGACGAGAGTTGTAACGCCATCTTGAAACAAGCCATGGACAATCTTGGGCTGTCCGCGCGTGCCTACGATCGTATTCTCAAAGTTGCACGAACGATTGCTGATCTGGATAGCGCAGATTACATTCAAACGCAACATATAGCGGAAGCGATACAGTTCAGGAACCTGGACCGGGAAGATTGGGCAAAATAATTTGAACCCTTTACAATCTTCACTGTACAAGAAAGAAAAAAGTTATGAAAAATTTAGTTTTAGTTGCGATTAGTTTTGTTTTAACGACGGCAGGGTACAGTCAATATAACGAATGTGCTAAACAAAATGTTATTGAAAAAGAAGTAGCTGTAGAGGTCTACGATGAATCTACCCAAACAGTAAAAATAGAAAAACAAAAACGACAGGTAGATAGCGATGAATACGGCAATGCGGCTGGTAGTCAGTACGATTTAGCAGTCGACGGAGCTTTTGAAGGGCAAACCGTTGCCGTATTACACTTGTACACAGGAGGTGGTTTCAACTTCAAACAGCCCGAAAATGCGCTTAGACAAAAAGGATTTTCTGTTTACCGCTGGATTAATCAACCTCCCAGCGCCAAAAAATTGGAAGAAGCCCTTAAAAAGGCTTGCCAACTCTGGATTATTTCAGATCAACAACGCAAATTAAATGACGACCACCTCGATGTTATTCAGGCATTCTTCAACAGCGGCAAAGGCGTTTACATTTGGGGAGACAACAATCCCTATTATGCAGATGCAAATTTCGTAGCAGAAGGATTATTAGATGTAAAAATGGAGGGCAACACCATGGGAAACAAAACGGTAGATATTCTATCTCGAGAATCCCAATCAGGACTGATGCCTAACCACCTCATCACAACGGGACTTCAGAACATCTACGAAGGAATCACCATTGCTACGATTCAGGAAAATCAAGAACTCACGCCAATCATTTATGGTTCAGCTGGAAACCTTGTTGCAGCCACGTACGAAAAAGATGGTAAGCGACTTATTTTCGATGGAGGGTTCACACGGCTTTACGTCAATTGGGACACGGCTGGAACAGGACGATATGTTAAAAATGCAGCCGCTTGGTTAGTAAATTACGAGCGATTCGGTGACAAAGTAGTCGCTATGGAATAAACACAATATTTCTTAAATTAAAGCTCCCGTTTTGGGGGAGCTTTTGATTTTTAGAACTGAGTCACAGCCTTTTATTTGCAAGTTACTAACAATACGTTAATATTTTTTTAAAGTGAAATTTTAGGTTACAACACTGACTTACTGTAACTTTGTAATTAAAATTTGTTCATGATAACCTTGAAGTATTGATACTGAAACCATGGACAGATATATTGCAATTTTTAACCCTCGGGTGAGAAATGAAACTGTTGTGCTGAAATGAACTTGTTTGCAATTTTTGTAAAAACGATCTTATTATCACTAGTCGTTGCTTCTAGCTCTGATGTGATTAGTCAAGTAATGCTTAGTCAGTATATTGAAACTGATTCTGGCACATCTCCAAAAGGAGTTGAGGTTTTTAATTATTCAGGTTCCGCTATTGACTTTAGTATTCAACCTCTTGAAATTTATAAAGGTGTCAACGGCGGAGCTTGTTCTAACGACGTAACGTTAGCTACAGGTGTACTTCAACCTGGAGAAGTGTGGGTTTTTGGTACACCAGACCTCACCGGTGATGCAATAAACAATGGCAATGATCTCAGCGGAACAACGGATTACGGTTTTACCTTTAATGGAGACGATGCACTTGAACTATACCTTGACGGAAATCTCATGGATGTCTTTGGTACTTGTGGATCAGACCCAGGAAGTTACTGGGACGGCAGCGGTGTTTCCACAGCTAACCAGAATATTCAAATCCTGAGTGGAATTTGTTCTGGAACAACAACTTATTGGTCGAATCCTAGTTTACGCTTCGAAACCATTTCAACATCACCAAGTTCTGGTGGAGGTACCTCTGGTTTTGGCGACGCCCCTTCATGTACTTTCAACACCATCACAATTGATAATTTATCCAGCCTTTCATACGAGGTTGTTTGTGACACACCAGATACAGGAAATCTCGATTTTTCAAGTACAGGAAACTTCAATTTGGGCAACACTTTTATTGTAGAACTATCTGATAATTCAGGTAATTTTGCGAGTTCCACGTATTTAGACACTTTATCGGGGGCTTCTGCAGAGGGGACCAATCCATCTGGAACAATTAATTTTACAATTCCAACCACTGTATCAGGCGGTACGAGTTATCGCATGCGAGTGATTGCCACAGACCCTTCAACAACAGGGGCGGATAACGGGACAAACATTACTATCAATAGCTCACCTTGTCCCGCTACGCTACCTGCCTCAGGTGGACTTTTGATTAATGAATTCTCCAACGGTTCGACCGGTTCTCAAGAATACTATGAATTTGTCGTAGCTGGTAAATGTGGTGAAACAGTAGATGTTCGAGGTTATATTATTGACGATAATAACGGTACTTTTTCTGAACCGACCTCATACCCGGGAGGGTCAGGGATTGCATCAGGACATTTGCGGTTAAAAAATCATTCGCAATGGTCTAATATTCCAGTAGGATCTGTAATTGTAGTATATAACAGCGATGATGTAAATAGTGCATTACCAGTCAACGACCCCTTTGATAGTGATAACGATTCTCTTTACGTGATCCCGCACGACAACACAACGCTTTTTGAAATTGATGGAGCTATTCCAAATGCCAATGACCCTGATTCCACCTATAGTCCTGCTGCTTACAATTCTAGCAGCTGGGCAGGTTTAGGAATAGCGAATAGCGGTGACGCTGTACAAATCAGACAGCCCGACGGGTCATATTTTCATGGTGTCTCTTATGGCGGTAGCGAAATTTCTGGCGGACCCGAGGGAACAAAAATTACCAATAGCAGCCTTTCAGGTCAAAATGCTTCGTTTACATCTGGAGACTTCAAAGATGCTAATAGCTGGATTGTAGGTAATGCTCCTGCAGATGAAACTCCAGGAACTTTTAACAATCCCGCCAATGAAGAATGGCTCCGTTTAATGCGAGATCCGTTCTCAGAAACATGTCCCGTTCAACCACTCCCCATTACATTGGTCTTATTTGATGGAGCATACAACAAAACAATGGAGCATGTCAACCTTTATTGGGAGAGTAGTTCAGAAACGCATAATAGTCATTACGAAATCTATCATTCGACTTCAGGTTATAATTTCAACCATCTCAAAAATGTTGAGGGCAGCGGAACAACAGAGTTAAGCATGCACTATTACACAGAACATGGTCGTCCTGCGAGCGGCATTAATTATTATCAACTCTACTCAGTAGACTACGACGGAACAAAACATGATAAAGGAATTATTGCTATAAATGTTGAACAACAAGCCGTTTTTTACGATCACATCTCCAATTCAATTATTTTCCCGGAAAGTGGTCGTTATGTGCTTTATAATTCAGCAGGTCAATTGATGACAGAAGTGAAAAACACCAATTCGGTTAGCGCCCCCAAAGCGGGAGTTTATTTTGTCATCAATGATGAAACGGGTAAATCCACGAAAATTATTGTGCGTTAACACGACGCTTTGATCAAAAAAAGGCAGTTTTCATTATCTTCGCAGGAATGAATCTATTCCTGACATTCGATTATGAATTGTTCTTCGGTTCTCCTACCGGAAGTATGGAAAAGTGTATATTATCCCCTACGGAGAAATTGCTAGCGATTGCACGCCGGCGGAATGTAAAATTTACTTTCTTTGTGGATGTTGGTTATTTAATCCAATTAAAAAAATGGGGGAAGCAATTTCCTGAATTAATCGAAACCCATGAAAAAATTACTCAACAACTCATCCAATTAACTGCTGAGGGGCACGACATTCAACTCCATATTCACCCACACTGGGAGACAGCAGAATTCATCAACGGTCTGTGGCAGTTCTCCATGGATGACCACTACAAACTGACCGATTTCAGCTTACAGGAGGCTGAACACATTATACGAACTTACAAATCAACACTGGAAAATATAATCGGCAAAAAAGTCAATGGATTCAGGGCTGGAGGCTGGTGTTTACAACCTTTCAAACATTTCTCGTCAATTTTTAAAGCCTGCGGGATCAAGATCGATTCTACAGTACTTCAGGGAGGACATATGGAGACCAAACACTACTATTTCGATTTTAGAGATGCTCCGGATAAAGGGCGTTACAATTTTAAAGACAATCTTTGTCAAGAAGATCCTTCAGGTCATTTTTTGGAACTTCCGATTGGAGGGTACAAATACAATCCTGGTTTTTTCTGGCGACTTTATGTATTAGGAAGGATTATGCCTCGCAGACACAAAATGGTTGGGGATGGAAATTTCATCTCACAAGGAGGTAAAAAATATGAATCATTGAAACGACCAATTTGGGATCATGTCAGCTGTGATGGCTATTACGCTTCTAAATTGAACTCCATCACCAATAAATTTAATCGTGAAAAACGATCTGACCTTGTAATCATAGGCCACCCCAAAAGCATGACGCAGTATTCTTTTGAAAAATTAAACCAATTTATTCAGGTCCAGCAAAAGAAACATACATTTCTCACGTTAGCTCAAGCAGAATGAGAGGAAAGTGGCTGCACCATACCGATATTGATCTTGAGCAGTGGGATGCACGGGTAGCAGCATCTCATGGAGCTAGTATTTTCAGCACATCACATTACCTCAATGCGACTTGTAGTAATTGGTATGCTTACACCGACTCTGAAATAAATTGCGCGGTTCCTGTAGGCGTCTCCAAAAAATTAGGTGTTCAACAAATCTATCCGCCTTTTTTTCATCGTTATTCTGAAATCGTTGGCGACTCATCTCTATTTGATGAGGAACAATTTTCAGCGCATATACAACAGCATTTCCCCAAAGGAGTTTTTCACAGTAAAGAGCATATCAACGGAATTTCAAAAAGTGAAACTTTTGTTCATCAAACCATCGAGCACGATCATTTCAAATTAAAAAGCCAGGCCAAGCGTATGCTGAAAAAATTCGAATCGTCCGAACTCACTGTAGAATTCAACAATGATCGTGCTAAAGAGGTGCTCCAGCTCATCAAGTATGAACTGTCAAAAAAAATGGAATTATATGCCAGCGCTGACTCATCCGCACTCGACCGATTAATTTCAGACCTACCAGCTAACATTCATCTCAAAACGGTAGTATTGTACGACAAGCATAAAATACAAGGTGGCTTGTTAGCTCTCGAGTACAAAGACACTGTTCTCTATCTTAAAGGAACAACCACAGCATCTGCTAAAAAAATTGGTGGTATGTATGCACTCATGCACCACCTCATCAAAGATACGATGCATTCTAAGCAAATTTTTGATTTTGGTGGTTCCCGCGTTGAAGGGGTTCGATTTTTTAATACACGCTTTAACGCAAAAGATAAAACTTATTTTTGCTATCACTGGGACAATTCTCCCGGCTGGTATAAATTTCTAACGCGTCTCAATCAATGGAGAAAAAAGTAATATTAATCACAGGAGCATCAGGAGGTATAGGCTCATCACTAGCGGAATATTTTCATCAACGAGATTTCACGCTCGTATTGCATCATAATGAAAATAAACCTTCCCTCAATGAAAGAAACAACATTATGCATTACCAAGCCGATCTAACGAGCGAGGAAGAAGTAGACAAAATGATCGAGACTATTCTCCAGCAAATGAATCACATAGATATTATTATCAATAACGCAGGTATTTCAGATAGTCATATTTCATGGAAAACAACATTAGAAAGTTGGGACCAAACAATAGCAACAAATCTAACAGCACCTTTCCTCGTTTGTAAACACGCTATTCCTGCAATGCGCGAACAAAAATGGGGTCGCATCATCAATATCTCATCCGTTGTTGGCCAAACTGGTGCGATTGGCACATCGGCTTATGCCGCTTCCAAGGCTGGATTAATAGGCCTAACGAAGACTTTGAGTAAAGAACTTTCAAGCGCTGGAATCACCGCAAATAATTTAGCGCTCGGTTATTTCAACAGAGGAATGATTCGAGATGTTCCAGAAGATTTAAAACAAGCTATAAAAGCGGATATTCCACTAAAACGACTGGGTGATCCACAAGCAATCTGTCACACAATCAACTATTTAATCGATTCCTCGGCAGATTACATCACCGGACAAACAATAAACGTTAACGGTGGTTTATATACATAAGAAAAGGTTAGGCTGAGGTGCTTGATTTTATTACTTTTGCAATGCAATTGACGCATGATGAATATTAAAACACGTCAGATATTTAGAATTATTCTCGGAGCCGTAATCATAGGAGGCTCTGCTTATCTTTCCGTGCGTTACTTATTCAAGTCTCCACCATTCATCAAGGTGCTAGTACTGATTGCTTTGATTGCTATTATATATTTAACAGTTGATTACATAATTAAAAAAGGAAAAAGAGATCGCTATGGAAACGAATAAAATGGTAAAATATGTAGCAGTTGGCGCAGTAGTCCTGATTGCAATAATAATATTCTTCAACTCATGGGTGGATGTGAAGCCCGGTGAACAAGGTTTTGTCTACAGACCCTATAACACACCAAGTATTGTTGAAGAAGATGTGTATATGGAGGGAACATATTTCATTCTTCCGTGGAATGAGATGATCACCTACGAAGTCGTTAACAAGTCAAAGCAATACAATCAGCAGGTGATGGATATCAACGGTACTGATGTAACTTTAGATGTATCTGTGAACTATAACATTATAGCTAAAGATGTGGCTAACCTACACAAAAAGCATCGCGAGAATTATACAACGTTTATCGACGATAAAGCGAGGGGTGCCATCAAAGATGTAATTGGTCGCTATACCTACGAACAAGTTTACTCCTCAAAAAGAGAAGCTCTAGAGGGAGAAATCGAAGCCATTTTAGAAAATGATTTTGATGGTAACTACCTTAACCTGAATTACGTAGAGATTGCAGATGTTAATCTACCTACTAATATTGCGAATCAAATCGAAGAGAAGGAGACGCAGAAACAGCGTAACCTTACAGCCAAAGAAAAGCAAAAAGAGCAGGAATATTTAGCGAATGCTAAAATTGAAAAAGCGCGCGGTGACTCCGCTTTAATCGTTTCGGCTAAGTATAAAGCAAAAGCCATAAAATTGGAAGCTGAACAAATCGCTCGAAATCCCCAGTATATTGAATTGAAAAAATGGGAAAAATGGGACGGTAAAGGCTCTCCTTATGGAACCAGAAACGTGTTTGGTGATGAAGCTATCAGCATATTAAAGGCAGAATAAACATTTATTCCTATTTGAATAAACGTCAGTGAACTTTTTCACTGGCGTTTTTTTTTGACCAATGATCTAACTTCTTTCCCCCTCATACAATTTCACATTTATCCTATTGCGTTTATGCAACCTCTGTTACACCTGTTACCATTTGATTGGCTTATATTTGTAACCAATGAGTGAATATTGGAACATATTTATTGAAAGTTATCAGGCCTATGCCAATTACCTTTGGAAGACTATTACGACTCCATTCAAAGCTGGAGATCTCAATTTTTTTTATTTCCTTATTAGTATTTCCTTATTAGTTTGGGGGCTGGAACTTGTTTTTCCCTGGCGCAAACAACAGAAAGCATTCCGTAAAGACTTTTGGTTGGATGCATTTTACATGTTTTTTAATTTTTTCATTTTTAATTTATTACTTTATGTTGCTCTGTCTTCGGTGACGGTTCGTTTGCTCACAGATATACTCGCGCCACTTGGTTATGAAGGTGGTCACCTCTTCGACCTCTCATCGCTGCACTGGGGCTGGCAATTATTCATCTTTTTTATTATCTCTGATTTCGTGCAATGGGGGGTACACAATTTGTTGCACCGAGTTCCCTTTTTGTGGAAGTTCCATAAAGTACACCATTCTGTGAAAGAAATGGGGTTTGCCGCTCACCTGCGTTACCATTTTGGCGAAACATTACTCTATAACAGTTTTAAATATATTACTCTGTCCATGCTGTTCGGGTTTCAGCTTGAATTAGCATTTATAGTTCACGCCATTGCAATCACGATCGGGCACCTCAACCATGCTAATGTGGGATGGGATTACGGTCCCTTGAAGTATATTCTCAACAATCCAAAAATGCATATATGGCATCACTCGAAGGCATTACCTGAGAACCATCCAAAAGGAATGAATTTCGGAATCTCCTTAAGCATTTGGGATTATTTATTTGGAACCAACTATATTCCTTATGAGGGAAGAGACATAGAACTAGGCTTCAAGGACGATGAAAATTATGCTCCAGGATTTTTTGAGCAACTCATAGATCCTTTTAAATCCAAAAAGAGGTATGAAAAATAATAATCTCGTATTAGCGCTTATAGCAACACTCACCTTAGGCCTGGCCCCCTTTACTCCAGAACCCCATTTTTTTGGAAAAGTAAGATGGTTATGGGGTGGAGCTGAAGGAATGCAAGCCATGGATTGGTTTGATTTATTAATGCATGGTGCTCCCTGGGTTTGGTTGTTCATTGAAATTATACGTTTTTTACGCTTTCAATTTCGCAAAAAGTCGAACTAATAAAACGTTTAATTGCTTTTGAATAACCGCTCCCCTCTTGCGATTCTGTGGTTATTTACTATATTCATTACATGATGGATTTAAAAGAAATACGACGACAACTACACCAAGAACCGGAGCTCTCTGGAAACGAAAAAAAAACGGCTCAGTACATTGACAATAAGCTTCGAGAAATTGGGATCGATAAGATTCATAATCAATTCTCTCAACACAGCCTTTTAGCTGAAATCAATACTGGAAAAAGTGGAAAAACGATACTTTTTCGCTGTGAGCTCGATGCACTGCCCATTCGCGAAAAAAATAACCTGACTTATCAATCACAACAAGGAGGCATTAGTCATAAATGCGGACATGACGGGCATATGGCTATAATGTTAGGTCTGGCGAACAATCTCGTTGAGCATCCTCCCGCTAAGGGTCGCTTTCTACTACTCTTTCAATCCGCTGAAGAAACTGGAGAAGGTGCAGCATCCATAATAAAATCTGGTTTTCTAAATCAATTTGAAATCGATTATACCATTGCTATGCACAATGTACCAGGTTACCCTAAGGGTAGTATTATTTGTAAACCAGATAGCTTTACTCCATCAGTTGAAAGTTTCGAGGTTCGGCTCGAAGGGGAAACAAGTCATGCTGGAGAACCAGATAAAGGTAAAAACCCTGCGTTATGCGTTGCGGAGATAATAGAATTCATGCATCAGCTCCATCATTCTGATCAACGTTCGGAAAGTTATTTTGTCGTAGCTCCAATCCACATCAATATGGGCGAAAAAGCATATGGTACGTCAGCAGGGGAAGCCAATATTGGCTATACCATTCGCACCTTCGAACACGAAAAACTCAACGCGTTTAAAAATAAAATTACTGAGAAAATAAATGAACGAGCTCATGATCATCAATTAAGTGCCTCGATAACCTGGAAAGAAGCTTTCGCTGCAAACAAGAACGATGCTAATCTTGTTCAGATCATTGAACAGGTCGCGAAAGATAAGAACCTGGAATATGTAGAAAAAGAAAAGCCGTTCGATTGGGGCGAGGATTTTGGTATTTTTACGCAACAAATTACCGGTGCCATGTTTGGCTTAGGTGCTGGTAAAGAAACACCTCCACTGCACGATGCGTATTATGATTTCCCAGACGACATCGCCTCCTCCGGTGTTCAGGTATTCTATGAATTAGCCATAAAAATGAATAAATGATATATAACAATAGTTCGAAAATTGAAATAGATAAATCAGCAGTCCGAAATAATATCACTTTTATCCGTAGCCAAATTGGCGATAGTGTCTTGCTATCATCAGTTGTAAAAGCCAATGCCTATGGCCATGGAATAGATCAAATGGTACCGTTGCTTGAATCGAATGATGTTCGTCATTTCTCTGTTTTTAGTTCTTTTGAAGCCCGTCGAGTACTTCAGGCAAGTAAAAATCAACCAACAATTATGATCATGGGAGATGTAGCTGAAGAAGATTTATTATGGGTTTTCGAGCATGAAATTGAATGCTTTGTTTACAATTTCCACGATTTAAAAAACTATATCTATGCAGCAAAAAAACTAAAAAAACGTGCGCTACTACACATCGAACTCGAAACAGGCATGAACCGTCACGGATTTTCGCCCTCCGATCTAGACCAGTTAATCGGATCGCTTCGCGAACAGGCTGATTATTTTGAGCTCAAAGGAATATGCACACACTTTGCCGGAGCTGAGAGTTCCGCCAATTACAAGCGTATTTGCAACCAACAAAAAACTTTTCTACGAGGAATCGCAAAATTCCGGGAAAACGATATAGTTCCCGATCACATTCACTCATCTTGTAGTGCTGCAATATTGGCTTATCCAGAATTTAATCACGACATGGTGAGAGTTGGGATTTTAACCTATGGACTTTGGCCAAGCACAGAAATGCAACTTACCTATAAAATCAAAAACGAAATTGATAAGTCCCCACTACAACCCGTTTTGAGTTGGCGTTCGCGAATTACAGACATTTCGTACGTTGAATCAGGCGAATTTATAGGTTATGGCAATTCTTACCTCGCTGAAACGGATATGAAAATTGCTTCAGTGCCAGTCGGCTATGGTTACGGTTTCAATCGCAGCCTGAGTAATACAGGTCGAGTCATTGTTAACGGTATGCGACTGAGTGTCATTGGAATCGTGAACATGAACATGTTTTTGATTGATGCATCCAACGTCGAAATCAATATTGGTGACACCGTTACCATTATTGGAAAGGATGGAAGTAAAGCGATTAACGTATCTCACTTCGGGAATTTGAGTGACACGCTGAACTATGAGTTATTGACGAGAATTGATAAGGACATCCCCAGGAATGTGGTTTAGGTGAATCGCTGACCACTTCTTCCCATGTTGATTGACGACCATTCTTTGAAGCAACGCCTCATGGATCTGAAATCACAAAGAATCTCGTACAATCAAAACATGTAGTTCACTTTCAAAGTACATACTCACCAATTGATTGGGGACGTCCTGATCAACCCATTTTCAACAATTTCTTCATACTCACCTTTTCATCAATAATATCATGTAGATCAGTAATAGAAACACGCTCTTGCTTCATAGTATCTCTATCACGTATAGTGACAGTATCATCTTCTAATGATTGGTGATCCACCGTAACATGATATGGTGTTCCGATCGCATCCTGACGACGGTAGCGTTTTCCAATTGAGTCTTTCTCGTCATACTGACAATTAAAATCAAACTTCAATTCATCAATAATTTCTCTTGCTTTATCAGGCAAGCCATCTTTTTTTGTCAAAGGCATAACAGCAACTTTATAAGGAGCTAGTGCTGGTGGTATGGAGAGGACAACACGTTGGGAGCCATCCTCTAGTTGCTCATTTTTCAAGGCTGCACTCAGTACGGCCAAAAACATACGGTCCAACCCTACTGATGTCTCAATGACGTAAGGAGTATAATTCTTGTTCAGTTCTGGATCAAAAAACTGTAGTTTTTTTCCTGAGAATTCCTCGTGCTTTTTAAGGTCAAAATCAGTTCTTGAATGAATCCCTTCTAATTCTTTAAAGCCCATAGGGAAATCAAACTCAATATCCGATGCAGCATTCGCGTAATGAGCTAACTTGATATGGTTGTGATCGCGGTAAAACTCATCGCCCAGACCAAGTGCTTGATGCCACTTATTTCTTTTCTCTTTCCAATGCTCGTACCATTTAATTTCTTCTCCGGGACGCACGAAATACTGCATTTCCATCTGTTCAAATTCGCGCATTCTGAAAATAAACTGACGGGCTACAATCTCATTTCGAAAGGCTTTTCCGATTTGTGCTATGCCAAATGGAATTTTCATCCTTCCCGTTTTCTGAACGTTCGAAAAGTTGACAAAAATACCTTGTGCCGTTTCCGGACGCAAAAAAATCTTAGCAGCATCTCCAGCTACCGACCCTAATTCCGTTGCAAACATAAGGTTAAATTGACGTACATCTGTCCAGTCTTTTGATCCTGAAACCGGGCAGGCGATACCAAGGTCTTCAATCATTCCTTTCAACGCTGTCAGATCATCTGATTCAAGAATCTCTGTCAACTGCGCTTCCAGTTTATCAATTTTTTCTTGGTTACGCTTAACGTTTGGATTTGTCGCTAAGAATTGTGTTTCATCGAATTCATCTCCAAAACGCTTTCTTCCCTTCTTGATTTCTTTTTTGATCTTGTCTCTGTATTTCTCAATATGCTCTTCAACGAGTACATCAGCACGGTAGCGCTTCTTTGAGTCTTTATTGTCAATCATAGGATCATTAAAAGCATCCATGTGTCCGGATGCTTTCCATGTCTGCGGATGCATAAAAATTGCGGCATCGAGCCCGACAATTTCTTCATTCATCTGAACCATGGCTGTCCACCAATAGTTTTTAATATTCCGCTTTAATTCAGCTCCTAACTGACCATAATCGTAGGTTGCTGATAAACCATCATATATTTCGGAAGAAGGAAATACATATCCGTATTCCTTGGCGTGTGATATAACCTCTTTGAGTTTGTCTTCTTTCTTATCCATGCGGGCAAAGTTAAAATATTTTTGAATTGAGAACAGGAAAAACACACAGTTATGAAGAATCAATTGGACTGGATTTAACGTACCAAACTAAAGCACTTCGAGGATCCTCATAATTATATCAATCTGGAGTTTTTTCTTAATTCATTATTAATTATCACTACTGTCCGATAAAACTTTTTTGAAAAGCGGGATCTCCATTAAGGATTTCCCGCTTTTTGTGTAATTTAGTT
>CAJXMN010000042.1 GCA_913056215.1 uncultured Flavobacteriales bacterium
CCTATCGATTACAAAAAGAACCTTTTGGATCAAATTACTTTTCTTCGGTCAAAGACCCAAAACATCCCGTCGACTATTTCGAGATGATGGTGGTCATTACGGGAATATTGGCGCAATTCGAATTAGCAGACGTATCAGAGGAACAGTAAAAAGTTATCAGGTATACAAAATCGAGGACGCTTTTCTATTATATATTTCTTCTCCAATTGCGAAAAAATATAAGGAGTGGAAACGAAAATAAGTTTGTCCAATTTACTTTTTGGTATGAAAATTGGATCTACTTCAACATTAACAGATAAATAACAAATTATGAGATCTTTATTTCTACACTTTTTCGTCGTCTTGTTTTTGACTTCATCGTCGATGCAAGTGACCATTGCCCAAAACACACGGTTCAAGCAACAGGATTCAGAACATATTAAAGATATCATGGAAGCCTGGAACGAAAAAGCTGGTAACTACCTCTATGAGAGTATAGCCGCGCATGTGATGAATACCGAACAACCTGAACGAATTAACAATATTAAACGTACGCCCTACGAGTTGCTTCAAATGATGAGTTTGGACCGTATAGACCGTTTGAAACGCGCAGCAAAGACAGAATTGCAAAAGGAAAAAAACACCAAAAGAGGTAAGCGCGACACCTACTATTGGAAAGAGTGGCTCAATTATGTAGAAACGACCACATGTGGAATAGAGCGCGGCTCCTCAACGGGTGAACCGCACATGCTTACTTTCGATGGCGAACGCTATGACTTTCAAAATGCTGGAGATTATTTGCTATCCGCTTCAGAAGATGGAAGTTTTGAAATACAGACACAATTATTCAGACGATATGCATCCAGTGGGTGGTCATTAAATGGCGGTGTGGCTGCCAACGTTAATGGTGATATTGTTGAATTCAGAGGAACGAAAGCGCCCATCGATGGTGAAGTTTACGTGAATGAAGAACTGATCACAGCAAGAGATGTATCAATCAATTTGCCTCAGGGAGGAACACTACGCTTAAACGAGCCTCCGGAAGACACTAAGAATCGACACCTTCCCGGCGATCGATTTGTTGTAAAATGGCCAACTGGAGAACAGATGAGGGTAGGAATTATCAGGAATTTCAGTTTTGGGGACAATAAGGACACAGCAGAAAAAAATGTATTGTATCAACTTTATGTTGCTGTACCAGCTTGCAGGAGTGACTACTCAGGATTGCTCGGTAACAACGATGGAAATAAGAATGATTTGATTGTAGATGATACAACATCAATCAATAACGATCGCTCTGCCTATACCGAAGAAGAACTTTTTGGTGAGCAGCGGAAATCTCCAGAAGTCTTAAGTAGAAAAGAACAATCCTGTCTGTACATCGCACATCCATTTGCTAACACGTTTCAGTTAGAGGGGAGTAACTCATTATTCCCCAAGCAAATGACATCAATACTCGATTCCATCAGATATCCAAAAGGGTGCGTTACGCTGGCAGATGCATCAGATGAAGAAGTCGCTGAAGGAAGAAGGAAATCTGAATCGGCAGGAGTATCGAGCGACGAAATGTACAGTACGGTATTCGATTATGTTTACGCCGATATCGATCCGAAAGAGCAAGTAAATGATTCCAATTTCAGACAACCCGAACGAACCGATACGAAAGAACCTGACATCAGCAACGACAATAATAACGGGCAAGAAACGAATAAAAACACGCAAGAAGAGCTTCGCAAAATTCACAAGAGAATCAATCGGAAAAATCCAAACACCCGGAAACGTCCTACAGAAGGAAGAAAACCCACTCGTAACGTGCCAACACGAGAACAATCTGAAGAGCGATAGAGCAATTTATTTGAACATTATAGATAATTGACAGCGCCACAACCATGAATAATAACCGGGATCCGCAAACGCTTGAGTTGTTTGCAACGAAAGTGCTTGCGGATTTTTAGTTGAATTTCATCGCATTATACACCTAAAACCTGAGCTCATGTGTATCTATACTATTGCTCGTCAACATACGGAAACACTAAGAAAACGCAAGTTTAGCTCTAAATTTTGCTTATCTTTGATCTTTTAATTCGTGATATGGCAGACAATCGTTATAATCAAAGAGGAGTTTCAGCAGGCAAAGAAGATGTTCACAATGCAATTAAAAGTATTGATAAAGGATTATATCCCGATGCTTTCTGTAAAATCGTACCCGATTTTCTTGCGGGAAGCGATCATCATTGTGTAGTTATGCATGCTGATGGTGCAGGGACCAAATCCGCTCTCGCCTATATGTATTGGAAGGAAACAGGTGATTTGTCCGTATGGAAAGGAATTGCTCAAGATGCGCTTATCATGAATGTTGACGACCTCCTGTGTGTGGGAGCTACCGATAACATTCTCCTGTCTTCGACTATTGGTCGCAATAAAAACCTTGTAAATGGAGACGTCATTGCTGCAATAATCAATGGAACAGAGGAACTATTGGAGGAATTGCGCGATATGGGAGTGGGAATTTATGCTACTGGAGGAGAAACAGCAGATGTTGGTGATCTCGTGAGAACAATTATCGTAGATTCAACAGTCGTCTGTCGCATGAAACGCGCTGATATTATCGACAACAAGAACATTCAGGACGGTGACGTGATCGTTGGACTTTCTTCTTCTGGACAAGCAACTTACGAAAAAAGTTACAATGGCGGAATGGGATCTAATGGACTCACCTCGGCTCGTCACGACGTCTTCCATAAGTACCTCAAAGAGAAATACCCAGAAAGTTTTGACCCTTCCGTTCCTGATGACTTGACATATAGCGGAAATTACAAACTCACAGACAATGTTGCAGGAACATCACTAGATGCGGGCAAACTGGTACTTTCACCAACGCGAACGTATGCTCCGATCATCACTAAAATACTGGAGAAGCACCGGTCCGAAATTCACGGAATGGTGCATTGCTCAGGAGGTGCTCAAACGAAAGTACTCCACTTTATTGATAATTTACATATCATCAAGGACAATATGTTCAGCATTCCCCCACTTTTCCAAACGATTCAGGAGGAATCCGGTACATCCTGGGAAGAAATGTATAAAGTATTTAACATGGGGCACCGCATGGAATTATATGTTCCTGAAGCGCTGGCACCTGAGATTATTGCTTTATCAGAATCTTTTAACGTCGATGCTCAGGTTGTAGGCCGTGTCGAAAAGAGTCATAAAAAACACCTGACAATATCCACTGACAAAGGAAACTTTGAATACGCATAAACTATGGATAAAAGTACATTACTCAATAAATTAGAAGCTATTCACTACCGATTTAAAGAAGTTGGACAGCTTATCGTAGATCCCGACATAATTGCAGATATGCCGCGTTATGTGAAGTTAAATAAAGAGTACAAAGAACTTGAAGAGATTGACGAGGTTTACCACGAATATAAAAACGTACTGGACAATATAGCAACATCAAGAGAGATGCTCGATGCGGAGAGTGATCCTGAAATGCGGGAAATGGCAAAAGCTGAACTGGATGAACTCGAGTCGAAGCGGCCAGAAATGGAGGAGGATATCAAAATGATGCTAATCCCCAAAGATCCTGAAGACGATAAAAATGCTATCATTGAATTGCGTGCTGGAACGGGAGGTGATGAAGCATGTATTTTTGTCGAGGATATCTACCGCATGTACTCTATGTATTTCAAAGAAAAAGGCTGGAAAGTAGAAATTATCAACTCTAATGAAGGTGGAACTGCCGGATATAAAGAAGTTTCTATGAATGTCGAAGGTGAGGGCGTATATGGAACAATGAAGTTTGAATCAGGAGTTCACCGGGTACAGCGCGTCCCAGAAACTGAATCTCAGGGACGAGTTCATACATCTGCAATATCTGTAGCAGTACTCCCAGAAGCAGAAGAAGTTGATATTGACCTGAATATGACCGATGTTCGAAGAGATACTTATCGCGCCTCTGGTGCAGGTGGGCAACACGTAAATAAAACGGAGTCAGCGATTCGTTTAACGCATATTCCAACAGGAATTGTTGTCGAGTGCCAAGATGGAAGATCGCAACACAAAAATTACGACAAGGCGGTGAAAGTGCTTCGTTCACGATTATTTCAAGAGGAACTTGAGAAAAAACAAGACGAACGAGCAGAAAAGCGAAAATCACTCGTATCTACGGGAGATCGTTCTGCCAAAATAAGAACATACAATTATCCGCAGGGTAGAATTACGGATCACAGAATTAATAAAACGATGTATAATCTTTCTTCATTCATCAATGGAAATATTCAAGAGATGATTGACGCCTTGAAGATGGCTGAAAATGCTGAAAAAATGAAGGGCGAAGAAGGAATTGTGTAACATTTAGAGTTTTGTTTTAATTACGAGTATTTGAGGTCAGCACCCACGTATTTTGAGTTCTAGATCGTTCTCATAATAAAATTAGTCACTCGATGCTACTAAAATCTTCTTGAAAAAGAATTTAACCTGAAAGTGTTTAGCTTTCTGTGAGACAAATCAATATATTTGCCTCTTCAAAATTTGGCAGCTGTATCAAAATGATGTGTATGAATAGAGCAACTTTAATATCACAAATCAAAGCAAAAAGATCTTTCTTGTGCGTCGGACTCGATACCGATATTGATCGTATTCCAAAACATCTGTTGAAAGAAGAGGATCCTATTTTTGCTTTTAACAAAGCAATTATTGACGCAACAAAAGACTATTGCATTGCTTACAAACCAAATGTTGCTTTTTATGAATCGCAGGGAACAAAAGGTTGGGAAGCATTGGAAAAAACAGCGGCTTATATTCCTGATGATAAATTTACCATTGCGGATGCAAAACGGGGAGATATCGGTAATACCTCGGCCTACTATGCAAAAACATTCTTTGAACGCATGAATTTTGATGCTGTAACCATTGCTCCTTATATGGGTGAAGATTCGATCACACCGTTTTTAGAATATAAAGATAAATGGGTTATCGTGCTGGCCTTAACTTCTAATAAAGGAGCACTTGATTTTCAATTCATGACCGATATGAACGGCGAAAAACTCTACGAACGCGTACTGCGTACCACTGCCAAATGGGGATCTCCTGAAAATTTAATGTATGTAGTTGGCGCTACGCGAGCAGAGAGTATCAAAACGGTACGCAAAAATGTACCGTCACATTTCTTTCTTGTACCTGGTATTGGTGCACAAGGTGGAAGCTTGAAAGATACGGCCGAATATGGGTGGATTGATGATTCCTGTGGGGTAATCGTAAACGCTTCACGCAGTATATTATACGCATCAGACGGTAAAGATTTCGCTGAAGCTGCGAGCAAGAAAGCACACGAGATTCAAACAGAAATGAGTGATATTCTCGAAATGAAAGGGTTTGATTGATCATGTTATGTTCGTTTTACACTCATAGTTATAAACACTCGTCATAACTAGCCTTCATTTGATGACATGACCATTCTGCGGATTCATAACAAGAACGTCTACTCTTCAATTACTTTTGTATCTTTAAGGAAGATATTAGCTCCTGTCTTTTCGAGGCTATTGAAATAATTTCATTTGTGGTGAAGAAAAATAGAACATACTACTGCGAAACATGTGACAACTCCATTGCTGAAGGAAAATACTGTCCGGACTGTGGACTTCATTACAGTGGACAAAAATCCTCCATTCAAAATATATTCAAAGACCTATTGGCTCAAGTTTTTTCGGTAGAAAAAGGAATTATTCACAATTTTAGCTTAACCTTTTCTCGTCCAAAGACAGTCGTTTGGAGTTATTTCAATGGAATACGAAACAAATATGCCGCTCCTGGTCACTTTCTTTTATATGCACTTTTTATTCTGGGTGCTTTACATTTAATTGCTCCAGAAATTGGTTTCCTCAATCTATCTTTCGATGGAGAAGTTGATAATCAGATTAATGGAAATAAGTTCTTTTTGATATTTATAATCCCTTTGTTAACGGTCACTTCTAAAATTGTATTCTGGAAAAGTGCTAGAGGAATTGCTCTACATGTCATTACGATAATTTACCTTTTTATTCCGAGGTTCGTAATAGCTTCATTATTCATTGCGCTCTTTAATTTAACCGTTGGGGAGCATTGGATACAATCTATAATTACTCTTTTTCTAATGCTGCATGCATTGTGGACAAATGTCACTGTTCAAAAACAGGCCCCAAGTGTGCTAGAAAAGTTAGGCTTTACATTACTTCAAATTATAGTGTTCCTCACAGTTCTTTTTGTATCAGCCTTTTTCTTTATTGCACTCCTACAAATCAACGTTACGTTTAATTGATCAAACAATTATTACGGTCATTCTCCTACAACAATGAACTCGTTTCAATCATGCGCATGCTTTCGAAGTTGCGTATTCGTTACAACTTCAATTTAAACTACAGGATTCATCATCCAATTCGATTTCAATTGTAAAATGCTCGAAATCGTAATCGCGAAGCTTCTGTTTAATCTGCTCTTTAATAGTGCGCAGATCATTTAAATCATCGATTTTAAGGAGCTTAGCGTGGATGCTGAAAACATGTCGCTCACCATCTAAAGACCACACATGTGCATGGTGAACATTATCTATCAGAGGGATCGATCTTAGCTCGGCAGTAATCTGGTCTAGATCAATATCTTTTGGAACACCCTGAAGAAAAAAATGCATGGTTTCAATCAATCGCTTAACGACTCCCCACAATATATAACCCGTAATCAATAGCGAAAGTACTGGATCGATATAAGGCGTTTGATAAAAATAAAGCACTACCCCACCTATGAGAACAGCCGTCCAACCGAGTACATCTTCTAAAATGTGCCAGTACACCACTTTTTCATTCATACTTCTGCCGCTGCTCATTCGAAAAGCCACTACTCCATTAACGATTATTCCAATGATCGCAAATATGATCATGCCAGAAGCATCAGAAAGTTCAGGATAAATTAATCGATAGATTCCTTCGTATATGATATAAGCAGAGCCTACTAACAATATTAGACTATTAATTAAGGCTCCCAATAAAGAAAGACGCGCGTAACCGAAACTAAATGATCGATCAGCCTTTTGATTAGACTTTTTATCTAGGTACCAAGCTGTTCCCAATGAAATACTATCACCAAAATCGTGCAGCGCATCAGACATAATAGCCACACTATTGATAAAAAAACCACCCACAAATTCAAAAATGGCGAAGATCAAATTCACCCAAAAAGCAAATCGCAGATTTTTTCCACTTTTATTGTGTTGATGCGCCATCCCGTTAATAATACCTAATTATGCCGATAAAAACAAGATTCTTTTTTTTAGAATCAAGATTAATAAAAACAGCAAACAGTTTATCGTTGAGCTGAATTATTAATCTAATAATAGAGTCAATTCTTCAGGATGAGTCTAAGTATGCGCTGAACCGTTTCATTGAGGTTATATCGAAACACTACCTTTTGAGCCTCAAAACCATCATTTAATGTCACAATATCTCATACATCATGGAAGGGGTGCTCAACCCCATGTAACAGCAACCATACACGAGAAAAAATACTACTCATTTGACTGTTCAATTTATTCGTAACAATCTTGAAGACTTAAACCTTCTATCGAGGCCTATTTTGCTCCTATCAAATGCTTCATTTGCACAATGAATTGTTCCAATCGACTCGAATCAACATCTTCGTATGCTCGCTCCTCTTTTTTTCTGTAACTGATTATTAATACAAGAATAACATACTTCATGTCCTTAGGAATTTAAATTATAACAGAACAAACTCCAAACTTGGTTCACATGCGTTCATGCTATACATAGGCGTTGGCGGGCTGGTCTTTCCTCGAAAAAACAATAACAAGTTGCATTTGTTTTATAACTAAAAATACAATCATATGAGTTGGAAAGAAGAAAATAGCAAGTTGAAGAAGACAGTAGAATTAAAAGATTTCAAAGCGGCTCTGAACTTCGTAAATGAAGTCGGTGTTATTGCAGAAAGTAAACAACATCACCCGGACCTATTTATTCACGAATACAATAAAGTCCAAATTACACTGACTACTCATGACGAAGGTAAGGTTACTGATAAAGACCATGAAGTTGCCAAAGCTATTGATACATTGCAAGTATCGAACTAGTTTATTCTTATTATCTTCGTAAAAAACTGAATCATGGCAGAAGTTGGAATCATCATGGGGAGCACCTCTGACCTTCCCGTTATGCAGGAAGCTGCAGATATTTTAGATCATTTGGGGATATCGTATGAGATCGATATTGTATCTGCTCACCGAACACCTGAAAAAATGATTGAATATGCTCAAAAAGCACACAAAAGAGGGTTAAAAGTGATTGTTGCCGGTGCCGGAGGAGCTGCACACCTTCCAGGTATGACAGCTTCTTTAACTCCTCTGCCCGTAATAGGTGTTCCCATAAAATCCAGAAATTCAATTGATGGCTGGGATTCAGTTCTTTCAATATTACAGATGCCAGGTGGGATTCCTGTTGCCACTGTTGCACTTGATGGGTCTAAGAACGCAGGTATTCTTGCCGCTAAAATCATTGGAGCTCAACAACCTGAAGTGCTAGAGCGATTGATCAACTATATGAATGAGCTCAAAGATAAAGTGCACAAGAGTGCACGTGATTTAGATGTTTAGTTCAAGTTTCCAATCGGTACAATTTTCCTTTCGTTATATGTCTCCATCTGCTTCGTACGAGGCAGTAATAATTGATTCTTGATTCCTATTCATGTAAATGATCAAAAATGGCAATTGCTGAGTTTAAAAGTAAATGCGAGACAGATCAACAATAAAATTAAAGACAAAACATAAGCTACAACAGCGATAAACAAAAAAAGCACGCTTTTCAGCGTGCTTCAATTAATTCAGTGTTCTATTTATCCACCAAAGTCATCAAATGAAACATTCTCAGGAGGTACACCCCATTCGTCGCACATCTTCAAAACGGCTTGATTCATGAGTGGAGGACCACAGAAGTAAAATTCAATTTCTTCTGGTTCATCATGCTTTTTTAAATATTCATCAATCACGACTTGATGAACAAATCCAAGGAAACCATCTCCTTCTTCATCGTAAATATCTTTTTTCTGTACCCAATTATCTTCTGGTAAAGGTTCAGAAAGCGCCATGAAAAACTTAAAGTTCGGAAACTCTCGTTCTAGTTCACGGAAATGTTCAATGTAAAAAAGCTCTGCCTTCGAACGACCACCATACCAATACGTCACTTTTCGATCAGTGCGCATTGTCTTAAATAGTTCGTATAAGTGTGATCTCATCGGCGCCATACCGGCACCACCACCAATATAGAGCATCTCTGAGTCACTTTCTTTATTGATAAAGAACTCACCGTAAGGACCAGAAATCGTTACTTTATCACCTTTCTTGCAATTAAAGATATAAGAAGAAGCAATACCCGGATTTACTTTCATCCAATCACCCGCTTTCTTGTCAAATGGAGGCGTTGCAATACGGACATTCAGCATAATCTTACGTCCTTCTGCTGGGTATGAAGCCATCGAATAAGCACGAACCGTGTCTTCGGTATTCTTCATCTGAAGTGGCCACAATTTAAACTTATCCCATTCGGGTTTAAACTTATCAGGCTCCCCTTTGTGATCTTCGGGATGCGCTGTAATATCCATATCCTTGAAATCAACAACACATGGTGGTACGCGAATCTGGATATAACCTCCAGCCTTGTAATCCATATCTTCAGGTATTTCAACAATAAACTCCTTAATAAAAGAAGCTACATTATAATTAGAAACAACTTCTGCCTCCCATTCTTTAATACCCATAACTTCCTCAGGAAGTTCTAGCTCCATATCCTCTTTCACTTTCACCTGGCATCCAAGGCGATAATCTTCTTTAATTTCTTTTCGCGAAAAATGAGGTTCTTCAGTTGGGAGAATACTTCCTCCGCCAGAATGAACCTGACATACGCACTGTAGACAAGTACCACCACCACCACAAGCAGATGGTAAATATATACCTTTGTTACTTAACGTGTCCAAAACGGTATTTCCACCGTCTACTTCAAACTCTTTTTCACCATTTATAGTGATTTTTAACTTTCCTGAAGGTGACAACTTAGCTTTAACGAAAAGCAATACACTCACTAATATGAGTATCACTGCAAGAAAGAAAATAACGGTAATTGCTATTGATAAACCCATTACTTCTGCATTTTAGAATTAATAATTTGAGAAGTCTCCACTTGCTCTTTTTTGGAATCATCCTTCTCCTCACCATATTTTACGCCCATAAAGCTCATAAATGCCATCCCCATCAATCCAGTGATGATAAACGTTATTCCGAGACCTCTCAAAGCAGGAGGCACATTTGAGTAACGGATTTTCTCGCGAATTGCAGCAATAGCTACAATCGCAATAAACCAGCCAATCCCTGAGCCGATACCGAAGGCGGTTGCATCTCCAATTGTCGAATATTGACGATCTTGCATAAACAAGGAACCTCCTAGAATTGAACAGTTCACAGCTATCAGTGGTAAGAAAATTCCCAACGCTCCATATAATGCAGGTGCAAATTTCTCAACGAGCATCTCAACCAGCTGAACCATGGATGCAATCACGGCAATAAACATAATAAACGACAAGAAACCTAAATCTATCGTATTTTCTCCATTTTTACCATACGCTGGATTTAACCATTCTAACGCACCTTCCTGAAGCACGTAATTTTCGAGTAAATAGTTTATAGGAATCGTAATTCCCAAAACAAAGATCACCGCTGCACCAAGTCCTACTGCAGTTTTTACAGTTTTGGATACGGCGAGATACGAGCACATCCCCAAGAAGTAGGCGAAGATCATGTTCTCTGAAAAAATCGCCTTGACGAATATATCTAATGTACTTTCTTCCATAATATTGTTTTTTCCAAATTATCAGTTTGCTTAATGCTCTTCTACGAGATCTTTATTCTGTGTTCGTTGAATCCAAATAATAATACCCACAACGATCAGCGCCATTGGAGGTAAAATCATTAAGTTATTATTCATATAACCCATCTCGTAGAGGCCGCTCTCTTCTCCCGGTAAATTGCTTCCGAAAATTTCATACCCCCAAATTTTACCGGAACCAAATACTTCACGCACAAAAGCAACTGCTAAAAGAATCCAGGCATAGCCTAGAGCGTTTCCAATAGCATCCAAGATGGACGGGAATGGTTTATTACTCATAGCAAAGGCTTCAAAACGACCCATGATAATACAGTTTGTAATAATCAGACCAACGAAAACGGATAATTTTTCTGATACATCTGGGACAAACGCTTTTAACATCTCATTCACGATAATCACCAGCGATGCTACAATTACCAACTGGACAATAATCCTTACACGAGAAGGAATTAAATTTCTCAGCAAGGATACGATCAGGTTACCAAATACCATCACAAACACTACAGATATAGACATCCAAAATGCTTGTTCAACTTGAACTGTAATCGCTAGGGCGGAACAAATACCCAATACCTGAATTGTAATCGGGTTATTATCCGACAATGGATCGGTAATTAGTTTCTTGTTCTTCTTAGAGAACAAGGGCTCTTTCGGCTTTTTTAAATTTTCTTCAGTCTCACTCATCGCTCATTATTTTTTACTGAAATATTTTTGATAAACTTTCATGGTCCTATTCACCATTTCTTCAACACCTTTGGAAGTAATTGTTCCTCCCGTAATGCCATCAACCTTTTGTGGTTCTGTTCCTGAACCATTCTTTACCACCTCTATTCCGGCATAAGAACCATTTTTGGCAATTTTCTCACCCTCGAATTGTTCTTCAAAGAAATCCTGTTTGATTTCCGCACCTAAACCAGGAGTTTCTCCTTGGTGGTCAAAAGAGACACCTGCGATTGTTTTATAATCATCTTTCAACGCAATGTATCCCCAAATCGGCCCCCAAAGTCCTTTACCTACAACAGGTAAAACAAACACTTTGTTTCCGTCTTTTGTAGCTTCAAATATTGGGTAAAGTCGATCCTCTGGTTTTATGTTCTTATCGCGATATTGCTTTTTAACATCTAAATAAAATGCAGTTTTCTCCTTGGGCAAATCCTTCTGAACCTCACCATCTGTCGAAATCACATAGCTATCCTCGACATACTCTTTATAAAGTTCTTCACCATTCTTCCGAGTGGACTCTACACCAATTGCAGACAAAATATCCATTTTTTTCTTTACCGCCACATTCGCCTTTTTCAATGGTTCTAATCCTATTGATAGTGAGGACAGAACTACCCCAACTACAACCACAAGTGCAATCGAAAAACCGAACGTATAAGCGTTTCCATCTTTATTTATAGCCATGATTATGCTGTTTTAAATCGTTTTTTACGTCTTGAAATATTTGCTTGAACTACGTAGTGATCAATCAATGGCGCCATTACATTCATAAATAATATAGCCAACATAATTCCCTCTGCATAGGCTGGATTGAGTACCCTTATTAAAATCGTGAGTCCTCCACCCAAAAATCCGTACCAGAACTTACCATACTGAGTCTGGGAGGCAGTTACTGGGTCAGTAGCCATGAACACGGCTCCAAAAGCAAATCCTCCAATAATCAAATGATAGTAGGCATCCATTTCCATATATGCATTGGCACCAAACGCATTCATCAATAAACCAAATACGAATCCGCCAGCAAAGAACGAGAGGATAATACGCCACGAAGCGACACCTGTGAACAACAATATCGCACCACCTAACAGTGCAGCAACAGTCGACGTCTCACCTATCGAACCAGGAATCATTCCAATAAAAGCATGAACCGGATCATATGCTCCTTCAAATTTTGATAACATTTCTCCGCTCGTAGCATTGGCTGACATGGCTTGACCACTCACTGTCGGCGCATCACCCACAAATGAAGCTAAGTCCCCCAGCGCTGTAGCTCCAGATGCTCCATCAGGAAGAGCTCCTCCATTAGCCTCCGCTAATTCTGATGTTCCAGATTTCCATACTTTATCACCAGACATTGATGTCGGATAGGCAAAATAAAGAAAAGCTCTCGCTGTTAGCGCTACATTCAAAATATTCATTCCCGTACCGCCGAAAACCTCTTTACCTATTACTACCGCAAAAATTGTTGCTACTGCAACCATCCACAAAGGCACATCAGCAGGCATTGTTAACGGTATTAACATTCCAGACACCAAAAATCCTTCGTGGAGTCCATGCCCCTTCATAAATCCAAAAATAAATTCTGTGGCCAATCCAGCAGCATAAGAGACAATAACGATAGGTAAGACCTGAATCAAGCCGTACACCACCTTATCCCAAAAACCAGTGAGGTAGTTCTCATACCCTGCATATTGATCAGGATTCACGTAAGATTGCAACTCATAATGCCAATGTCCTGTATTATAAATTCCAAATAAAAGACATGGTATAAGCGCTAATACCACCATAAACATCGTACGCTTCAAATCTACTCCATCGCGAATGTGAGCACCTTTCTTAGTCACATCTTTTGGCGTGAATAAAAATGTAGAAAGCGTCTCATATAGCGGGTACATCTTTTCCCACTTCCCTCCTTTCTCAAATTTCGGGTCTAGATTATGAATAACTTTTTTTAATGCTTTCAATTTCCTAAAGTTTATAATTAAACATTACATACATTCTTCCTGAATCGTATCGAGACCTTCTCGTACTTTTTCCTGAATCGCAATCTTTGAGGTACACACGTATTCACACAGCGCAAAATCTTCTGGTGCTATTTCATAAATACCGAGCGCTTCCATTGCGTCAATATCATTGGTCATGATCGCCTTGATGAGTTGCATCGGTAGAATATCGAAAGGTAAAACTTTCTCCATCTCACCTGTCACCACGAAACCGCGCTCTTCACCATTCATATTGGTATCCAATCTATATTTCTTTTTATTGAGCAACCACGTTGGAAAAAGTCGATGACTTGAATATTTGTCGAGTCCAGGACCCAACCAACCTTTTGTTAAAAAGAATTTATATTCATCTCCCTCGGGCAAAATGGTCACTTGGGAATCATAAAAACCGACAAAACCATCCTTATCGATTTTATCCCCGGTGAGTGCGTTACCGCTAACCACTCGAACATTATCAGTAACCAAATTATTCTTTAACATAGGAGCCACCTGAGCACCAAGAATAGTTCTAAAATACTTTCTGTTCTTCGCTTCAGAACCAGTTAATGCTACAATTCTTACAGGATCAAACTTTCCTTCTGCGAAGAACTTACCAATTGTCACCACATCCTGTGGCCCAACAGTAAACACATATTCTCCCTTATCAATAGGATTAATATGATGTATTTGAGTCCCTACATTCCCAGCAGGATGTTTTCCGCTTATTTTATTCAGTTCAACGTTTTTTGCATTTTGAAAAGCTTTATCAGCAGGAACCTTTCCATTAAGCGTTAAATATACCTTACCATCTGTTAGTTTCGCCAGGGCGTTTAAACCGTGTTGAAAATCCTGATCCTGACCGTGTAGTACAAAATCCATATCGGGTGCCAACGGGGCTGAATCAAAGGCAGATATAAATATCGCCTTTGGTGTAACAGAAGGATCTGCTACGACATCTATGGGACGTTGTTTGATGAAAGGCCACAACCCGTTATCCAACATCATCTTCTTTACGTCTTCTCGAGAAGCTGAAGCTGGATCGACAGGGTTAACCTGTACCACATCATCTGATCCATCCGTTTTGATGCGAACTTCTAAAATTTTACGCTTTGCTCCACGTACCAACTCTTCCATCGTTCCTGATACAGGAGAAACCCATTTTACATCCTTGTTGTATTTATCGTAAAACACAACTTCGCCTCGCTTCACTTTATCACCAGGTTTGATCACAACCTTTGGAACTAATCCGTGAAAGTCTGCTGGTTTTAAGGCAACAATCGAGGGTTGCTCAAGGTCCGACTTGACTTTATCTGCTTCTCCAAGCAACTTAATATCAAGTCCTTTTCTAAGTTTAACCGCCTTTGACATGTTCTATAGCCATTTATTTTGAAAGACAAAAATATAAATTTGTAAGACTTTCCCACAGGGTTCAACGCGATTCGCCTACTGTTTCTTTAATTTAGAATTATTCTAAATAATAATCCGCTCATTTAAAAGTTGCCCTTTTGACATTTTTGAACTAAGACCCAAAATAAGCGCTAGATCTAAACATTTTCATCAAATATTTGCGTACATTTACCTTATGAATATTGTATCAACACGTGGTATTAAAGTAGCTGTAGAGACGGCCTTTCGTCCTGACTTATCCAATATCGACAAAAACATCCTTTTTTTTAACTATGCAATTGAGATTGAAAACTGTAACGCGTACAGTGTGCAACTCATCGAGCGCGAGTGGCGTATTTTCGACTCCCTCAATGTAATACGTAATGTGTCGGGCGACGGTGTTGTAGGCGAACAACCTATTCTGAAGCCAGATGGAGTTCACATCTACAATTCTGGCTGTGATCTCAACTCTGAAATCGGCCAGATGGAGGGGCATTACACCTTCACAAAACTCGATAAAAGCGGTAAAGTCGTGGATATATTCAAAGTTGACGTCCCCATTATAAAGTTAGAGTTCCCCTACCGATTGAACTAACATTAAATCTCGAATTACTCTTCTTTGAATTTAAGGGCTGCAGAATTAAGACAATAGCGCAACCCGGTTGGCTCGGGCCCATCCTCAAAAACGTGACCTAAATGAGCTTCACAACGAGCGCATTGAACCTCCGTACGCACCATGCCAGCTGATCGATCGACAACTTCATCTACAAAATGTTCTTCTAGTGGCTGGTAAAAACTCGGCCATCCCGTTCCCGATTTGAATTTAGTCGAAGCACTGAATAATGGAAGATCACAACAAATACAGTGATAAATTCCTTGCTTTTTATTGTCCCAGTATTTTCCAGTGAAAGCGCTTTCGGTACCCCCTTCTCGGGTGACATGATATTGCTCATCCGTCAATTGTTTTTTCCACTCGGCGTTAGATTTCCGTACTTTTTTCAAGGTATCATCTTGCACCGCCATTGATCCAGATTCAGCAATTGTAGCCCTATTTTGATCTACTTTCGTAGATATATCAGTACAGGACCATACTGCTAAACTCAAGAATATCAAGATTGTTTTCATCGCTTCTATTTTATATAAATATCACTATAAAGATAACAAAGTAGCAGCAATGATGTTCTCATCAAAGGAATTGAAGTAATTTTGCAATCCAATTTTATGTGATTTATGGGGTACAGTAAAAATTTCTGGGCAATCAGCTTGAGCATGTTTCTGTTCATGACCTCGTTTAACCTCATCATTCCCGAACTCAACACCTTTATCACTCGCTTGGACGGCGCTGAATATAAAGGTCTGATCATTGCATTATTTACGATTACAGCGGCACTTGCTCGTCCTTTTTCGGGTAAAATGGCCGATATATCTGGTAGAAAAAGCACCATGTATGTAGGTACGCTCGTCGCAATTCTCGTCACATTCTTATACCCGATTAGCGGAAGTGTCACCTTCTTTCTTATGCTGCGTTTCTTTCACGGTTTTTCTACAGGTTTTCTTCCAACTGGTGCCACCGCCATGGTCACTGACATTTTACCCGTTTACAAACGTGGACAAGGAATGGGTGTGTTTGGAACAGCTATCTCTTTAGGTATAGGTGTCGGTCAGTTTTTAGGCTCTCCAATTGCCCAGTGGCTGAACTTAAACGGTTTGTTTCTTATTTCTGGATTACTCGCATTTGGCGCTTTATTAATCATTGCTACCGTTAAGGAGACCCACCCTTCTCCCGTAAATATCACGTGGGAAACATTTATTATTCGAAAGTCGGATATTTTCGAAAAACGCGTATTTCCTGCTGCAGTAGTTATGTTCCTCACGGTTACTTGTACTGGACTCGTTTTTGTAGTCACTCCTGATATGTCCGGATACCTCGGCATCGCAAATAAAGGTTGGTATTTTGTTTATTATGTAGTTTCTACAATTATTGTACGACTCTTAGCCGGAAAATTATCTGATCGTATTGGCCGCAGACAGGCATTATTAATTGGCATCACATTTTTAATGCTCGCCATGGTTCTCACAGGATATTCTAAAGGTGAATTTACCTACACTGTTGCTTCTTTCATTTTTGGAGTAGCAACAGGAATTAACAGCCCAACTCTTTTTGCCTGGACTGCCGATCTCTCACCTGTACACAGAAGAGGTATTGGTTCTGGAACGCTTTTTATCGCCTTGGAATTAGGAATTTTATTCGGTAGCTCAAGCACACTTTTTTTATACAACAGCACCCCTGAAACAGTACTAAACGTATTTATTTATGGTGCTGTTATGGCTGGAATTGCTATGCTTTACATTATATGGCATCTCATTTACAGTAAAACAAACCCCTCCTATCGTAAATCAGCTTCAGGGAGCGAGTAGTTCCCCTTCTACCCGTAAAAATTTTTTCAAATAATGCGTCCCGATATAGAAAGGAATTGTATCAATTAACGCTACAATGAGCTTGAAGAGATAGGCACTTAAAATAAATGCTATGAGTTGCCAAAACAACGGCTTCGAATCATTGACAGGTAATCCAGATGCAAAAAAGTGCGTAATCAAAATCACAGCTATTGAATCGACTAATTGGCTTATTAAAGTAGATCCATTGTTCCTAAGCCACAATTTTTTACCATTTGTAAGACGCTTAAAAAAGTGAAAAATATGGACATCAATAAACTGAGCCGTAATATAGGCAATCATCGAAGCAATCGTTGCACCAAAGGCAAGACTCCGAATCGTGTAAAAAGCATAACCATGTGGCGCAACAGCTTGACCATTTTCTATTTCCAGCGGCAATGTTCCGTCTGCTTGCAAGGTTTCGGGAGCTTCCAACCACCCTCCGAACCAAATAATAATCAAAATCCAGATATTGAGCAGTAAACCAATCCAGACGACGCGATTTGCTCTTTTCTTGCCGTAGATCTCTGAAATAAAATCAGTACATAGAAAGGTCACGGGATAAGGTAACACCCCAATAGCTAGTGAAAATGTAATATCACTTTCTTTTGGTATTCCTACCCAATGCGACAAATCAACAAATCGACTCACCCCCAATATATTGAGCATCACCAGCGATCCGAGGAACAATCCCACTAAAATCAAAAAGACGACCTCTCTTCGACGTTTAATTTTCAACGGAATATTTTCTTCACCGTAAATCATATTCTTTCAACAATCAACACTTTAAAATGTGCTCGCTTTATTCCTAATCAATCGCTTCTACTTGGTGATGTGCGAGCACCTCCCTCCTTTCCTAAAATAACGAATCAATTGCGTTTCAACCGTTAAAACCGTGATCATCAACTTGCCATTTATAAAGTATAACCCGCTTATATTCAATTGCTTACATTCATTTTAACTTGTTTGACTTCGTTTCTAATTGTAATGATTCTCTTTGGTTAAATAAGACTAAACCATGTTTTATTTTATTCGCGATTGACCACCAAAACTACGTAAATTTAAAGTACTTGTCATATAAAGTGATTTAAATTTTCAGTTGTTGCTGGCTTCAAAACACTTTCTATTGATACAATCAAGCGGAAGATTAACCTGGATATCGTTCGGCAATCCAATAGAATCTTTATTTTTGTCTATCGAGATATGAAGAGTAGCAAGAATAAAATCGCAGTTATTGGAGGTGGCAGTTGGGCCACTGCTTTGGTCAAAATCCTCTGTAACAATCTGGATCAAGTGGGTTGGTGGATGCGAAACGAGAACGCTGTCAGTCATATTCTACAGTACAAGCACAATCCCCGCTATTTGCAATCAGTAGAATTCAATCTCGATAAAATCAACGTTAGCACGGACCTCGAGCAAGTTGTTCGCGATTCAGAAATTATATTGATCGCCTCACCTTCTGCATTTTTAACCAAAATATTCGAAGATTTCCCTCAATCACTTATGGAGGGTAAGACTGTTTTCTCTGCAGTCAAGGGAATCGTCCCCGAATTCAATGCAATTCCGGCTCGTTTCATTCATAAAACTTTCGACACCCCTTATGATCAAATTGGAATCATCTGTGGTCCTTGCCATGCTGAAGAAGTTGCTCTTGAACGTCTCTCTTACCTCACAGTGGCGTGTCAAGACGAAGAAATTGCAGAGGAAATTGCTGAAATATTTAGTTGTCGTTACATCAAAACAACGATTTCTGATGACCTCTTTGGTACTGAACTTTCTGCTGTATTAAAAAATGTTTACTCCATTGCATCAGGCATTTGTTCAGGGTTGGGATATGGCGACAATTTTCAAGCTGTTCTCATTTCTAATGCTATACAAGAAATTGAGAATTTTATCGATGAAGTAAGTCCGATACACAGAGATGTCAAGACGAGTGCTTACCTGGGCGACCTCTTAGTAACCGCCTATTCAAAATTTTCACGCAATCGCACATTTGGCTTTATGATCGGTAAAGGTTATTCTGTTAAGACGGCTCAGATGGAAATGGACATGATCGCTGAAGGGTATTATGCCGTTCGGTCTGTTATGGAAATCAACAAAAAATTTGAAGTCGAAATGCCGATCGTCGAAGCCGTCAATAACATTCTTTACGAAAAGATCTCCCCTGTTATTGAGATGAAAATTCTAACAGACAAACTAAGCTAGTTGCTGAATAGTTTTTTTTGAATTAAACAGAATAACATGTAAGAATACTTCCTTCTGTGTATTTTCTCAAACATGTTTTTTAAACGGTTCTACCACGAATTTAGTGGCTAAGTATCGCATCTCGAGTCCGCTCACTTCGGTAAACTCTGCGCATCGCGATGCAACGTATTTTGATTGAGCATTCTATTGCTTGCGGCATAAACTTCGCAAGCAACAGCTGTCATTTTTCAACTACATGACCATTTCAATGGTTTGTTTTTTATTGAATGATCTACTCATCTTCAAGTGGCTAAAGCCACTATCATACAGATTACGCTTCCATCGGCGAGGGATGGATCTTTCGCAGATGGGAGCGGTTCAAAAAATCATTACTCCCCAGGCATCCAATCATTAAATATTTATCCTTTAAAATAACAATAGCTCCCTTTAAACTTCAAGGAAATACAACGAAAAAAGCCCGCCATCTTCCGACAGCGAGCTTGAATAACCTAATTATCGATGCATGCTTACATCATTCCTGGCATTCCGCCTGGCATTCCTCCTGGCATTCCGCCACCGCCTCCGCCGGCGCTACCGCTATCTTCTTCCGGTTCGTCAACGATAACACATTCAGTCGTTAACATCATTGAAGCAATAGAGGCCGCATTTTCAACAGCGATCCGCGTTACTTTTGTAGGGTCAAGGACACCTGCTTTCAATAGGTTTTCGTACTTCTCAGTTCGTGCATTATAACCGAAGTCAGCTTTGCCTTCTTTCACTTTTTGCACGATTATCGCACCTTCAACTCCTGCGTTCTTAACAATTTGTCGAAGTGGTTCTTCAATAGCACGAGTAACGATTGAGATTCCCGTATTCTGATCGTCATTTTCTGCTTTCAATTTATCTAATGCTGCAATTGCTCGAATGAGCGCAACTCCACCACCAGGAATAACACCTTCCTCAACAGCAGCTCTAGTAGCTGCCAGGGCATCATCAACGCGATCCTTCTTCTCTTTCATTTCAACCTCAGAGGCAGCACCAACATAAAGAACTGCAATTCCACCCGATAATTTCGCTAGTCGTTCTTGCATCTTCTCTTTATCATAGTCTGAAGTAGAAGCCTCCATTTGCGCTTTGATCTGAGCTACGCGCGCCTGGATGTCTGCTTTCTTACCAGCACCATTTACTACCGTTGTGTTGTCTTTATCAATCTCAACTTTTTCAGCTGTACCGAGCATTTCAAGGGTAGCATTTTCAAGACTGAGTCCCTTTTCTTCAGAAATCACCTGACCACCTGTAAGAATAGCAATATCTTCTAGCATTGCTTTTCGGCGATCACCAAATCCAGGTGCTTTCACAGCGGCCACCTTCAGTGAACCTCTAATTCTATTCACCACGAGCGTTGTTAGCGCCTCGCCATCAATATCCTCAGCAATAATCAATAATGGCTTCCCATTTTGTGCTGCTGGTTCGAGGATAGGTAATAATTCTTTCATGTTCGAAATCTTCTTATCACAGATCAAGATTTGCGGACTTTCCAAATCAGCAACCATCTTCTCGGTATCCGTAACGAAGTAAGGAGAAAGGTAACCGCGATCAAATTGCATTCCCTCAACAGTCTTTACTTCCGTTTCAATACCTTTGGCTTCTTCCACTGTGATAACGCCATCGTTACCTACAACTTTCATTGCTTCAGCTATAAGAGCGCCAATCGCCTCATCGTTATTCGCAGAAATAGATGCAATCTGCTTAATCTTATCATTATCAGAACCTACTTCTTTTGAAAGTTTTTTGAGTTCAGCAACAACCGTGGTAACTGCTTTATCAATACCGCGCTTTAAATCCATAGGATTGGCTCCAGCAGTAACATTTTTCAATCCTGCTTTGATAATCGCTTGCGCTAAAACAGTAGCAGTTGTCGTTCCATCACCAGCAATATCGGCTGTTTTAGAAGCCACTTCTTTTACCATTTGAGCACCCATATTTTCCACGGCATCTTCCAGTTCTACCTCTTTCGCAACTGAAACACCATCTTTGGTCATATGTGGTGCACCAAATTTCTTATCTATAACAACGTTACGCCCTTTTGGTCCCAGTGTTACTTTTACTGCATTTGATAAAGCATCAACACCACGCTTTAACTTTTCTCGTGCTTCCGTGTCAAACAATATTTCTTTTGCCATTTTTCTTTACTTTTTAATTATTTAAAAATACCGTAAATATCGGCCTCTTTCATGATTAGGTAAGTTGTTCCGTCAAGTTTAATTTCAGTTCCAGAATATTGTCCATAGAGTACAACATCTCCCTCCTTAACGGAAATAGGCTCATCTTTTTTTCCATTTCCAGCGGCTACAACGGTTCCGCGTAACGGCTTTTCTTTTGCTGTATCTGGAATAATGATTCCACTTGCCGTTTTTTCTTCAGCGGGCGTGGGCTCGATCAACACACGATCCGCCAGTGGTTGTAATTTTGACATAATTAAACGTTTATTTGGTTTATAAATTCATTAAAATTTCCAAAATCAATAAACCCCAATTTTGTGCCAAACAAAACCGCGTACACTTTTGTCAGCATCCTGCAAAAAAATCTATAAAAAAATGTCAGCGCGACTGACACACTGACATTTCTGAAAAAATGTTCTAATTGCTTATTGACCTCCTGCCGGAGCTCCGCTTTGACCCTGACCCTGGCTTTGACCCTGGCCCTGATTCTGACTTTGCCCTCCTTGTTGGTTTTCGATCGGATCAGAAGAACCTTCATCAACAGTACCAACTGGCCTTGAATACATGAGTGTCATAACAATACTGAGTACTGCAATAACTCCAGCTAAACTCCACGTAGCTTTTTCTATAAAATCATTGGTCTGTTTTACACCTCCAAGCTGCTGCGCGGATCCAAAATCAGTTGAAAGGCCTCCACCTTTTGGATTTTGCATCAGTACAAGTAATACGAGTAAAACACTCGCAATAACTATCAATATCGTCAATAAAGTCCCCATATCTATTTTAATTTTCTTTTCAAACTTTCAATTTGAAGTGCAAATAAACTCTTTTTTTCTGGAAAATTCAACATTAATTGCTCATAAGCTTGAATTGCTTTGGGATAATTCCCCTGAGCCACGTAAACTTTGGCTAATGTCTCACTAACTGGAAGCTTTGTCTCATCAAGGCTTTCACGTGCTTTTTGTACGGGTGAGAAAAAGGGTGCAGGTGATTTTTTTTGTACTTTATTTTCTTCAGAATTCTCGCTTAAAGTCCGTTTATGAGAAACTAGACCCTCTTCCGGAATAGATTGATGTCCTTTTTCTGCACTTTTCTGAGTTGCTTCAACTTCTTGCTCTCCCGAATTTATAAGCCACTGCGTAAAAGACTTTGTTTGATTTTCCTCGTACTCTTTTTGATCATGTACTTCGATTCCATTCTCAGCCTTATCATTAGCTGGAACTGAAGACTGATCATCCTGTTCCTCTTCTGTTTCGTCTAATCCCTCTTCCTGTAATAGTGAATGTTCCTGCAAATTTCTTAACCGATCTTGATCTGCCTGGTGCAACCGGGAAGGCTGGTATAAACTTTCGGCGTCCTCATCATCCTCCACCTCGCTTTCTATCGAAGTACTGACAGCATGAGCTAATATTTCGCGCTCCAACTCTCTTTCTTCAACACTAGTATCTTCTTGATGAGTTCGATCTGAAACTTCCCTTTCTGGTAACTCTGTATCCGCAGTATCCGAATCAACTGAAGTCACATCGTTATAAACTTCATTCGAATCTATTTGTTCTTCACTTTTCTGTTTATCTGATGCTGCCGACGTATCTGGCTTCATATCAGTGGATGAAGGATGATAGCTTTCCTTAAGATTGACCAAATTGTAGAGCTGTGCCCGGTTCGGTATACGATAGGCATGTAGTTTTAAATCTTTCTCAAAACGAATTGGATCAAACTTTGCCAACCCCAATAAATAGAGCTGCGAAAAAATCGGAGTAAAAGAGTATTCTTCACTAAGCCTTTTAAGCTCCGGAATATTTTCTTTGACAATTTCCTCAGGGAATTCAATCAGTTGCGCTATTTTGGAGCTGTCTATCATTACCAGTTCGATAAGAGTTTATTTAAAACATCCTGAACAATTTGTTCATTAATTTCTTCGAACAATTGATTTTGAATACTCCCCACATTCTGAGTTGCATCAAAGTCAGCAAAACGAGAGACATTGAGCTGCATGACATCTTCTTCTGGTGCCGAAATAAAAATTTCAAAGCTTCCTCGTATTGTTAATCGGTTTTTAACAGTCGACGTATTGTCTTGTAATGATAGCGGTGTAACATTATAACTGGAAATTTTACCGGTAATGGTAACTTGAGGGTCTTCCTGTTCACTGCTGACCAACTTGAGTCCTACGCGGTTTTGAACAGCATCTTTAACATCTTCTGTTAGGTTCGGAGCATAACTAATGGG
>CAJXMN010000043.1 GCA_913056215.1 uncultured Flavobacteriales bacterium
GTGAGGCATACGATCAATTGCGAAGCTTGTGCAAAGATGTTGGTGCTCGTCTTACAGGTTCTGCATCTGCAGAAATGGCAATTCACTGGGGGGTACAACGACTACAAAACTATAATTTTGACACGGTTTATAAACAAGAAATTCAAGTTCCTCATTGGGAACGCGGTACAACAGAACAGGGGTGGTTTAAAACGCCGGAAGGTACATTGAACAAGGTTAATTTATTGGCACTGGGAGGTTCGATCGGAACAGATGGTGTTTTGGAAGGAGAGATTGTAATGTTCAAGGACCGTGATGCTTTATTAAAAGCGGACCGTTCCAAAGTGAAAGGAAAGATCGTGTTTATTGCACAACCGATGAATCAAAAGATGATCAATACATTTCGGGCTTACGGCGGTTGTTACCCGATTCGCGGTCATGGTGCCGCAGATGCAGGAGCTAAAGGCGCAACTGGTGTGATCATTCGTTCGTTGAGTTTGAGTGAACACGAACATGCGCATACAGGAACCATGAGTTACGAAGAGGGTACACCAAAAATACCAGCTGCCGCGATCTCCACTAAAGACGCTACGAAATTGGAGGAAATGCTGAAAAAATCAGAAGAGTCTTTTCGTTTTGTTATGGAAATGGACTGTCAGCAATATCCAGAAATAACCTCGTACAACGTAATCGCCGAACTGAAAGGGTCAAAAAATCCTGATCACATCATTACGGTGGGAGGACATTTAGACTCCTGGGATGTAGGGGAAGGCGCCCACGATGACGGTGCTGGTATCGTACACTCCATGGAAGCATTGCGTATTCTAAAAGATTTGAATTATCAACCGAAAAATACAATTCGTGTAGTCTTTTTCATGAACGAAGAAAATGGAAATCGCGGAGGAAAATCATACGCGACGTACGCCAAAGAAAGCGGGCAACAGCACATCGCAGCTGTCGAAAGTGATCGCGGTGGATTTGCGCCTAGAGGATTTGACGTAGACGGGACGGAGGATCACCTTGCGTTACTGAGATCCTTCCAATCACTGCTGAAACCTTATTATTTGCATCATTTTGAAACAGGATATGGTGGCGTTGATATCGGGCCCTTAAAAGATGAATTTGATCAGATTGCACTTTTTGGATTCGTACCCGATAGTCAGCGTTATTTTGATTTTCACCACAACCACAACGATATTTTTGAGAATGTGAACAAACGTGAACTACACATGGGAGCAGGAAGTATTGCTAGTTTGATCTATCTCATCGATAAATACCTGTGAATAAAAACATAATCCATCGTTATGCTGTTGGGAAGAATGTATATTTAAACTAAATTCAAGTATGCTGCGTAATGTAAACATATTGAGAGGGGTAATTTTACTGATCACTTTATTATCGGTGTCGTTTACATTCTCTCAAATTACGTTGGATGCATCCACATTAAACCAAACAGTTGCCAATAAAGCTGAAATCTTAGAAGACGCTAATTATCAGTTAACCATTGAAGACATTATATCAGCTGACTCTCTAGATTTTGAGAAGATCGATAAACCGCTCGACATCATCGATTTCACTACTTCAAGATGGATTCTTCGATTCAATGTAAAGAACCCAGGAGATAAAAAAGAAGTGCTGCTTGAAACAGCAAGACCGATTACTGATCGAGCAGATCTATATACTGTTGAAAAAGGCAAAGTCCAGAAACACTGGAGTAATGGTGACATGATACCTTTTGAGAAAAAAAGCTTTGACCATCGAAAGAGTATTTTTCCGATCGAGTTTGAAGCAAACGAAACCAAATCTTTTTACTTAATACTGGAGAGTGACGGTGAGGTGATCAACCTTCCCCTAATCTTTTGGGAAGAAAGAACCTTCTATAAAACTGACTATCAAAACAATCTATTCCACGGATTCTATTTTGGTGTGCTTGCACTGGTCGTTTTTATCTTCTTTTTCTTCTACATACTGCTTAAAGAAGTGTCGTTCTTGTATTACATTCTATATGTAGCATTTCAATTTCTGCTTCAGTTTAGTCTCGAAGGTTTTACGCATCAATACTTCTTCACAGATCAATTGTATTTATCCAATGTGAGTGTCTTGCTCTCGGCAGCGGGAACCGTATTCTTCGTAATACTTTATGCGGTCTCCTTCATGAAAATCAAAGAAAGGAGTTTAGGATGGTACAAGTATTTCAACGGCGTTCTGATCGGGCTCAGCATCATAACCATCATGGTGCTTTTTCCAGGAATAACACGGGCTATTTCCTATCCCATCATTAACCTTTTAAGTCTGGTAGGAACAGTATCCATCGTCATCGCGATCTTTGTATTTAAGCGAAAAGGTTATTCCATCAATGGTGCCTTTACCTTAGGTTTTATCCTGTTAATCGCCGGTGCCGTTATCTTTATCTTAGGTAACTTGGGCATTCTTGGTGATGCAAATGTATCACAGATGGCTTTAAAAATCAGCTCTGGATTGGAGATCCTAGCATTGAGTATTTCAATGGCTGGGAAATATAAGGAACTGCAGGAAGAAAAAGAAAATGCACAAGAGAAAGCATTAATCAACCTGGAAACTATTGTAGATGAAAGAACAGCAAAGATTCAAGAGCAGCAAAAAGAAATACGAGCGCAGCATAAAGATATGCTAGACAGTATTAAATATGCACAACGTATTCAAGGCGCTATTCTTCCAACCGATGAACATGTCAAAGAAGTCATTCCGGATTCATTCATTTACTATCAACCCCGCGATATCGTCAGTGGTGACTTTTACTTTGTGGAAGAGGTGCATACTTCAAAAGGAGATCGAATTTCTCTATTTGCCGCTGTGGACTGCACAGGTCATGGTGTTCCGGGCGCATTTATGAGTTTCTTAGGAAATAACTACTTGATGCAAAGCACCAAAACAGAGCATGTTAATACAACAGGTGAAGCGCTTGACTTTCTGAATGAGGGGATTTTCAAATCGTTGAAAATCGAAGAGTATGTAAAGAAAGGTATCCAGATCCGAGATGGAATGGATATGACACTATGTGGGATCAACCACACAAAGAATGAACTTTACTTTTCAGGTGCGAAAAACCCTATTTTGATCATTACTGATGCAGAGCACCTAGAAAAATGGGAAGCTATTGATTCTGAGAAGAAGATTATGACGGAGTCTCTGGACGATGGGAAAATATTGATAGAAGTGAAAGGAGATCGGCGCCCCATCGGATTATATGGTAAGTTTTCTGACGAAACTTTTACCACCCACGAACTGCCTATTTACAATGGAGACATTATTTACTCCTACTCGGACGGTTATATTGATCAATTCGGAGGTCTCAAGGATAAAAAGTTCGGAACAAAACGTTTCAAACGGCTATTGTTAAGCATTTCTGGTCTTCCTATGGATCAACAGAAAGACAAAATTTCTGTTAAGTTGGAGGAATGGAAAAATGGTCGGGAGAATCTCGATGATATTCTCGTTATGGGCGTTCGTGTTTGATATGACCTCTATCTATAGTCAGTGTACTCTCTATGTTATTCGTGTAAAGTGAACCGGTACCTAAACCTTGAGGTAATGTTACATCGTATTTACTCGTAAACTGAGCAATCGCATCCAGTCCAATATTTGATTCTAATGCACTTGTGATCCACCAGGGAATATTGCGTTTCTCTGCCAATTTGATCCACTCCGCTGTTCCGACGAATCCGCCCATCAAACTCGGTTTTAGAATGATGTATTGAGGCTTAATCGTATCGAGCAGATTCATTTTTTCATCGGCGTCATTTATTCCAATAAGCTCCTCATCCAACGCGATCGGAAGATGATTCGCTGCACAAAGTTCGTACATTTGGTCCCATTGTTTCGGTTTGATCGGTTGTTCAATGGAATGAATATCGAGAGCAGCTAATTGCTTTAATCTCTCCGGTGCATCTGCAGGGGTGAACGCTCCGTTGGCATCTACTCGAAGTGTGATGTCGTCCCTTTTGTAATTCTTTCGAATTCCTTCCAGCAAATCAACTTCTTGGTCAAAATCGATAGCTCCGATTTTCATTTTGATACAAGAGAATCCCTGATCTAATTTCTCTTCAATTTGTTCTGCCATAAACGAAGGCTCACCCATCCATATCAGCCCATTAATCGGAATAGCATCTTTTCCATGATAAAAATCGGAATCGTAGAATAATCTTTTTCCTCCATTTTTCAAATCCAACAGTGCCATCTCCAATCCAAATAGAATGGACGGTTCGTACTTCAGTCGATTCAGATCATCTGCAAAGGCATTGATGTCACGAACAACTCGCTCCACCAGTGCCTCGTATTGCTCGTCGCTTTCATAATCTGGTGAAAGTCCTTCAATGATGCTACATTCTCCTACTCCAACAACTTTCGGCTGTTCTGTTCGCCATACCGATATAAACCAGGCTTTCTTTTGAGTCATCACCCCACGACTCGTTCCTCCAGGGCGTTTAAACTCAAACATTTTCTTTTCAAATGAAGCTTTCAAACTCATAATACTGTCGAAATTAGGAATAAGATTGCGATCGCAAAAGTGGATAAGGCAACTTTCTTCAGTTCAGGGTCGAGGTTTTTTGGATCTTTCACGGACCAAACTGTTTTTAGATGTAAAAACAATATTACAAATGGTGCCAGTGCAATGAATCCCTTCCACCATTGATTAAAAACTAAAGTTGTAATCAACCCGAGCAAAGCAAGTACGATTAACGCAGTATGATAGATTTTCGCTCGCGAATACCCCATTTTAACTACTAGCGTCCGCTTTCCAACTTTTGCATCGTTTCGATGGTCTCGCATGTTGTTCAAGTTAAGTACTGCCACACTTAAAAAACCTATGGCCAATGCTAAACCAATGATACTCACATCAAAGGACTTTGCGTATAATGTATAGACACCGAGAACACTCACCAATCCAAAAAAAATGAACACCATAAAATCACCCAGCCCGTTGTATCCGTAAGCTTTTTTACCTATGGTATAGGTTATCGCTGCTAAAACACAAGCAATGGCTAAAAAAACATAGGTCCAGAGCACTCCTTGAGGCATTCCTTTTGTCCCAATGATGATCAGTGGAAGCGCTGTTCCCAGCGCGCACAAGGACATCAAGATTACCCCAATTATCATCCCTTTTTGTGAGATTGTCCCCGATTGAATAGCACGTTTTGGACCTACGCGTTCTTCATTATCAGCACCTTTATAGCTATCACCCAAATCGTTGGCAAAGTTCGAAAGCACTTGTAAAAACAATGTCGTCAGCATGGCCAACAAAAATATAGTAGCGTCCCAGAACCCTTTTGCATAGGCAGCAAAACTACCAGCAATAATACCCGAAAGGGACAAGGGTAACGTTCTGAGTCGTGCGGCGTGTATCCAAGCTTTTAACTTCATGGGGTTTAAATCAACATTTTACAGCTATAAAAACGAATGTAGAATAAAGATTGTTTGCTGCTGTTATTGGATGTGCCATTTTGAACTGATTAAAGGGGGATTGCTTTTATTAAAATTAAGGGTCGAGCGTGAATTACTCATTTTTATTTCCCATTCAACTCCATAGCTTTCAAGGTATTCATCATTAAAGAAACAATGGTCATGGGACCCACACCACCAGGCACTGGAGTTATGTAAGAACATTTTGGCGCCACATTTTCGAAGTCGACATCTCCGCTTAGGTGATATCCTTTTTTCTTGGTATCATCTTCTACACGTGTGATCCCAACATCCATCAATATCGTTCCTGGTTGAATCATATCTGCAGTCAGAAAACCGGGTTTTCCGATAGCTGTAATGATAATATCGGCCTGCAAGGTAATTGCTTTTAAATTTTTAGTTCTCGAATGCGTTAGGGTCACTGTTGAGTTTCCAGGAAAGGTGTTACGTCCCATCATGATACTCATAGGAGCACCCACAATATGTGAACGACCTATAACAACGCAATGTTTTCCTTCTGTTTCAATTTCGTATCGTTTGAAAAGCTCTAACATTCCCGCCGGGGTCGCAGGAAGAAACCCAGGAAGGTTGAGTACCATATTACCGAGGTTCATCGGATGAAATCCATCGACATCTTTTTTAGGATCGATCGCCAGCGTAACTTTTTTTTCATCGATATGAGCTGGTAACGGAAGCTGAACAATAAAACCGTCGATATTATCATCTTTATTCAGCTCGTCCACCAATGCTAACAACTGATCCTCAGTGATGGAATCCTCTTTATGTATAAGGGTACTTTCAAAGCCAATCTTTTTACATGCCTTTACCTTAGCGCCCACGTATGTCAGCGATCCACCGTCATTACCTACTAATACAGCCGCGAGGTGTGGCGTCTTCTTTCCTGATTTTCTACGTTGATGAACAGCTTGAGACAATTCCTCTCGAATCGCTTTAGAAGTAGATTTCCCGTCTAACAGTTGCATTTTCTATTCGCTTTGTGCAAAAATAGGATTTTATACGTTGTAAAAAATCAAAATGTTAGTAAGATTTACTTTTCGTGGATAAGAAAATGAACAACTATCTCTTTCAAAAAAGATCGCTAAGAAGCATTTAAAATATGCTCAATTAACGCTACCTTCTTTCAGTGGCATACAACATCCTCAAAACACATACTCACCCTTCCAGACTCAAGCATGCAATGTTCTATTTTACAGATAAACCCTCATACTCCCCATCATATATAGCATTTAAAAAATCATTTTTCCCTATACAACGTTGACAATACGTTTTTCGAAGTTGCTCATGATCAAAGGCTTGAAACGGTATACCACAAGGTTTTAAAAACATATTACACCACGTCTTATCTGGAAGACGATCACCATCTTTTATGAGTCTCGTATAATAAGTATCCGACTGCGGCGCTGATGGATGCGTGTACGAAGCTTCATGAATAAAACCTGTGATATCATTGTGTTCATACATAAAAGGAAAGGCAATATTCACTCCAATGCCTGGATTTTGATAATACGTCGCCATTTTAGCAAGTCGAAAAGCAATTGTATCCGTTAACAAACCATGTTCAACATAGAAACTGTGGACCTGTGACAATGCAATCACTGCATTTTTCTGCGATGACGCTGGTTCTGATACGTAGTCATGATTCAAAACAAACATATTCAGGTTAAAATTCGCTTTATCAACATTCCGCTTAACTTTTTCATTCCAATCGTAATAATGCTTGAGGTCACGCGCCGTGCGCAAGAGTTGTTCCAACGTTTTCTCTTCGTATCGTCCACCTGATCGAAAACGCTTGGTCAGCACACGTAATTTATGATAGCGAAAGGCAGGTAGCAGCTGAACCTTTTGTGCTGCTATCATTTGATCAGTAATCATTGTACTATCCTGACTCCAATCCGAAAAAACGTCGAACACACCAGGCCATTCCGACCCAAAAAGGACGTATAACTGAGACAATTCAGTGTGGCTATAACCAATATTCGGAAAAGATAATGAAGAAAATATTGAAGCATCTACATGATTATTCTCTACGACCCAATGAGCGTATTTGTACAACTCATTGAGTTGATCAGCCTCCCCTTTGACCCCCTGTGACAAACGCATTTTTCGCTTTATCACATCGCCCAGTCGCTCCCATTCACTGATGATGTAATAATCGAGACTCTTGAGGTTGGGTATGACGTGAAAAAACACTTTAACACGACCTTTTCTCGAAGCGTCGAGGTGTTTAGAGAATTTTTGAGGTTGCCGATCCACTTCCTTCTTTAAGGCGGAATTGTTCTGCCGTAAAACTCCTTGTAAATCGCGATCTGCTGCCAGTGATTTCCTGAAGTCTTTAAAATTAATGTCCGTCTCGATTTTCCGATGAATGCTATCGGACTGAACACCTTGAAATATTCGAGCAATATTAGATGCTCTTTCTAGCTGGAGCCGATTGTTAATTTTCTGACTACCCTCGATGGATGAATATGCTTTAATGTGGACAGAATCGATAATAAAATCGTATTCCGAAAGACGTTGTAAGGGACTAAGAATGCGCTCTGCATCAAACGTCACTTCTCCTTGTTGAAAAGGAACGGTAAAATCAACGTTGTCCTTTACAGGATGAAATCCATATTTATCGACATCTGACTGGTAGGGTATAAAAGCGGTGGGTCTGTAACTTTCAAATAAGTCTCCACAATACTGCGTAAAATAATGAACATCGCAAATCTGGTGATCTTTAATAATCAATAAATTGCTATTTACGATACGACCAACATTTCTCGGGAGTCTTCCCAGGTTAATTTCAAAATATTCGCTAGCATATTTATCGACCTTGTACTGACCAAATCGCTTAAAGAAGCTCACTGAATCTTTTCGAAAAATGTATGAAAAAAATGTCAAATCCTTTTGGAGCTCTCGCTTTTTAAAACCACGCAGCACAGATTTACGATATTTGGGTTTGAGGATGATGCCGTTGGTACGTAACTGTCCATTTCTACGACTCGGCTTTTCGTAATACGCGCTGTTGCCACAAGCATAATCATCATAGGCTACGACTTCTACAGCGAAACCATCCCATCGATTGCGAATAATTTTTTGAACGTATTCCGCGTTTTCTACGCGTAAGACAAAACCTTTTCGCTCGTCGTAATTAAGTGAAATATCGGGGGATTCCTCGTATTTATCAGGACAATCAGCACACTTCTCCAATTCATCATGCCTCAAATTGTGTGGATAGTTATAATCTTCCAATATATCGTCTGGCACCTCATCAAAGCTGCTAACTTTTGGTGGTGCCGAATAGTCGCTATGCGGGAAAAATGCCCTGTTTTCTTCAAAATGATGACGCATAGCAACTTTTGCGAACTTTTGACAAGCATAAACGTTGTTTTTGGATGTATCCACAGCTATTGCAACACCCGTAATCTGATAGTCTTTTGTTATGATATTTTTAAAATGACCGGGCGAGTTCACCCATCCCTCTACAAGTGCACTCGCAACAGCCCCGTAGCTATTTTCCTGTTTTTCTGATCGATCGTTCGATCCAATATGCGCCGATACCTGAGCGACATTTTCCCCGACGCTATATCCGTTTGCGCCGTAAAATTCAGCCCGTTTTTGCGGCGTTCCTTTATGCTTAATCTCTTGTCGAAAATGGGTTAAGCGCTGCTTTTCTGTCATGTAATGCGCTTGATCTTTCGCGGCGACATAAAGGATGGAATCATTTACTAATGGCTTACACTCATGTGCTCTTCTAACGGAATCCACCCCTTCTTTAATCAAATGCTCAAGGTACTTAGCATCGTAGTGCCGAACATCGAAATGAGATGATGGTGACTGAGACCAACTCGCTAAGGCACTCAGCAAAAAGGATATCGCTAATAATAATGAAAAAAGTAATTGCATGGTCTAATACATGAACGACTAAAGATAGTTTCTGTTACGTCGGATGAAAAATATTTCTAACCAAGGGGTTGAACGTTTTAAAGTGTAATTCTACTCAATCCCTCCAACGTTTCATCCACCGCAAGGCACCGCTCCAAGAGAAATAAACATGAATAAACAATCGTTAACCAATACGAAGTAAAATCAAAGGGATACATTCAGACCGATTCCAATAAACCCGTTGCCCGTTATTCCTCGTCGTAAAATTGAACATTCACATCGTATTCACCAGCGATCAAATCATCTTTATCGGCCCAGTATTTTGAAGTCAGCAACTGATACTTATTTTTTTCGGAGGATTCTATTGTCCAAATAAATTTATGCGCGTCTTTAAATTCCACACTCCCTGCCAGTTGTTCAGCAAACAAACGTTTGATTAAGCAGCTGTCTTTTAAACCCCCAGCAAAAATTTTAGCCAAGATCTCTTTATCGGTTCCGATATTAATACCGTCGTCCTGTATCACATCAAAGGTAAATCGAGCCGCCTCTGTATTCGGAAATGTTCCATTATAAGCCTTAAATAAAAGCTGATTAATGTTAAATAAGTCGTAGTGGAAATTCGGTTCGGGATATTCTTCGGCTACTTTATCCACCATCATTTCATGAGAAAGCGAGTCAATCTGACCTTCATTTAATGCTCCGCCGAGTTTGTAGTTCAGCACCACGCTAGCAGCTTCGTTCGGTTCAAAATCGCCAATCGCCATAAAGAGCATTTCTTTCAAATTCTCGTCTTTAATCGATTTTGCATCGGGAAAATCAAATTCCTCGAGCAGCTTTTTATAATCCTGATTTGTCCAATAAGATTTAATTTCATTAACTGACTGAAAATCTTTAACTTGTACCTTCATAAATACTATATTATTTTGGGAAAATAATCGTTATTAAGCCTTAAATTCACTTGTCCCTTAAATGAATTTAACCATCCTATGCTCCGTACTTCATAATACACGAACGATAGGCTTAATTATACGGTATCTTCTCAACATAACGAATCAAATGCGATTCAGCAAGGAATTAATCGCTTAAAATCGGAAGTCTACTATAAAATGAACCTTTGCAAGATGTTCTTTGTTTAAAGAATATGAAAACGTTCGTTATCACTATTATTATAATTGCCCTATTAGGAGCGCTCTACTTCTTTTTTGTGAAGAACAATGAAACATATCAATACGAGGTACTCAAAAAGTATAAAGACTTTGAGGTTAGAAAATATGATTCTGCCGTTTTTGCGAGTGTTAAACTGGACTCGGGGAGCTACCAATCAGTATCATCAAAAGGGTTTAATATCTTAGCGGGCTATATTTTTGGTGATAATAAACAAGAAGAGAAAATTGCCATGACCACTCCTGTATCGATGGACCTTAAAGACAAAATGACCATGCGTTTTTTGGTTCCGGCAAAATATGATCAAAAAGATTTACCTGAGCCGAATAACTCATCGATCCAATTTGAAGAAATGCCTTCCAGAATTGTTGCTGCAATTCGATTCTCTGGTTGGGCAAACGACGCAAAGATTGAAAAGCACCATAAACAACTTAAACAAGCCATCGAAGACCAGGGGCTAGAACATTCTGATGGGTTCACCTTCATGGGGTATAATGCTCCGTTTGATCCCATTAACAGAAGAAATGAAGTGGTGGTCGAACTACAAAATTATAAGGAAAAATAAAAAAGGGACTGCCTTCCAACAGTCCCTATATCTTAATGATAAAAGTGCTAAACGTACTATTTTCCTGCTCTTTTACGCTCGTTTTCTGAAAGCAGTATTTTTCTGATTCTTAACGACTCAGGAGTTACTTCGACATATTCATCAGACTGAATGTATTCCAATGCTTCCTCCAGCGACATTTTTATGGCTGGCGCGATACGCACTTTATCATCCGCACCTGAAGAACGCATATTACTCATCTTTTTTGTTTTCGTAATATTAACTACCAAATCACCTTGACGCGAGTTCTCTCCAATAACTTGACCGCCGTAGATCGACTCATTGGGATCTACAAAGAATTTACCGCGATCTTGTAAGTTGTTCAACGAATAAGGAATCGCCGTACCTTTCTCCATAGAAATCATCGAACCATTCAAACGTCCCGGTATATCACCTTTGTAGGGCTGAAACTCTATATACCGATGGTTCATAATTGCCTCTCCCGCAGTTTGGGTTAACAGATAATTTCGCAAACCAATGATACCACGTGATGGAATGTTGAATGTGATATTCATACGTTCCCCTCGTGCTTCCATATTGAGCATTTCACCTTTTCTTTTCGTCACTGCTTCTACAGCAGTTCCTGAGTATTCCTCCGGCAAATCAATGGTTAATTCCTCAATTGGTTCACATTTTTTACCATCAATTTCTTTAATGATTACCTGTGGCTGTCCTACTTGAAGTTCGTATCCCTCACGACGCATGGTTTCGATCAATACAGACAAGTGCATAACACCACGTCCATAAACCATCCATTTATCGGCTTTATCCGTTGCCTCAACACGGAGGGCTAGGTTTTTCTCGAGTTCTTTTTGCAATCGCTCATCAATCTGACGAGAAGTCACAAATTTTCCTTCCTGCCCGAAAAATGGGGAATCATTAATCGAGAACATCATGCTCATCGTCGGCTCATCAATAGATATTTTTTCCAACGACTCAGGGTTTTCCGCATCACAAATCGAATCTCCTATCTCAAATCCTTCCAATCCAGTAACGGCACAAATATCTCCAGCCTGTACTTCATCGGTTTTCACCCGTTCAGTACCTTCGTAAACAAATACGTCTTTCACGCGGTGCTTCTCATGCTTACCATCGCTTTTACTGAGGATTATAGGCATATTTGGCTTTAAGGTTCCGCGCTGTAGTCGTCCAATTGCAATTCGCCCTACGAAAGAAGAATAATCTAGCGATGTTATTAACATTTGTGTATTCCCCTCTTCAATTTCCACTGGTGGGAAATATTCCAGGATTTTAGACAACAACGGTTCAATCGATGCTGTTTCATTCTTCCAGTCTTCTGACATCCAACCATTCTTAGCAGAACCGTAAATGGTTTCAAACTCGAGCTGTTCTTCATTGGCATCCAATTCGAACATGAGATCAAATACCTTTTCGTTCACCTCATCCGGCGTACAGTTCGGCTTGTCCACTTTATTGATCACAACTAAAGGCTTTAAGCCCATATCTAGCGCTTTCTGCAAAACAAAGCGCGTCTGTGGCATTGGCCCTTCAAAGGCATCCACCAACAAGCACACACCGTCTGCCATATTCAATACCCGTTCCACTTCACCACCAAAGTCGGCGTGTCCGGGAGTATCAATGATATTAATTTTTTTACCTTGATAAACGACCGAAACATTTTTTGAAACAATGGTAATTCCTCGTTCCTTTTCGAGGTCATTATTATCCATCATCAATTCTCCAGCGTTCTCGCGGTCGCGATCCGTAAAAGAATCTCCCGCTTCGATCATACGATCCACCAACGTAGTCTTTCCGTGGTCAACGTGTGCAATAATTGCAATATTTCTAATTTCCATACTATATGTTAGTTCTGAGTTGAGTGTTTAGATGGTCCTATTGAAAATCTGAACACTCACTCCATTCTAAATTTAAACTATCTTCTTCTGCGGTTTCCGCCACCTCGACGACCACCACCTCGGCCCTGACGCTTGCCATGTCCCGTTCCGCGTTTTCCTTTTGAACTCTTACTAGCCGTTTTTTCGATATTCATGCGTTTACCTTCAAATTCAGCACCGCTCACCTGAGCAAGAATCTTATCCGTATCACCTTTGTCCGCATCAAAAAAAGAAAAAGCAGGCATAATATCGATCCTACCTATCGTGTTCGATTTTAAACCTGTAGCATCACAAATTACCCGTAGCAATCCGCCTGGGTTGAGACCATCTTTTTCACCAAGTGACACAAAGAACCGCTGTTTATTCTCGTCTGTTCCTCGCGAACGTTTAGAACGACCACCACCAGCATCTGCTTTATCCGAAACTTTAGCATTGAGGTCTCCTGCTTTCTTGTAATAATCTAGAAAACGATTGAACTCTGCCGAAACGAATTTTTTGATCACTTCTTCTTTCGAATAATCCTTTAAATCCTCCAGAATATGTGGAATAAACGGCTCTATTTCGTTTTCATTCACTTCTGTTTCCTTTACCTTGTCGATCATCGACTCCAACTGAATGGCACAAATCGCTTCTGGTTGAGGAATCTCAGCAAATGTAAACTTCTGATTAATTATTTTTTCAATCTGATTGATCTTGTATTTCTCACGCGTGTTAATCAACACCAGTGATTCACCTTTTCTTCCCGCACGAGCAGTACGTCCACTACGATGGGTATAGTTCTCTACCTCATCAGGAAGGTTGTAATTAATTACATGTGTAATATCATCAACATCAATACCACGGGCTGCTACATCCGTAGCCACGAGTAGCTGAATACTTTTATTTCTGAATAAGTTCATCACGCGATCGCGCTGGGCCTGTGACATATCACCGTGCAATGCTTCAGCACTGTACCCTTCTTTCCCGAGCTTTTCAGCAACTTGCTGTGTTTCTCTCCGCGTTCGGCAAAATATCAATCCAAAGATCTTAGGGTTAAAATCGATCAATCGCTTTAAACCTGCATAGCGATCCCGTTCTTTGACCGCAAAATAAATGTGGTCAATGTTTTCATTCGCTTCGTTCTTATTCCCGATACTCACTTCAAGCGGATCGGTCATGTAATTTTTTGCTATTCGCGCTACTTCTTTTGGCATCGTTGCCGAGAATAGCCACGTACTTTTTTCATCTGGTGTGGCTCTCAAAATAAAGTCAAGATCCTCCTTGAACCCCATATTGAGCATTTCGTCCGCTTCATCCAGAACGACACATTCAACTTCACTCAAATTCACCGCTTTCCGGTTGATGAGATCCACTAAACGGCCTGGTGTTGCAACGACTATTGCCACGCCTTTTTTGATATTGCGCATTTGCGTACGAATATCCGTTCCACCGTAGACGGCTTCAATTGTTACTGATTTTTCGTGTTTCGAATAATCTTTGAGATCATTTGCAATTTGTAAACAAAGTTCACGCGTTGGACAAATAATTAAGCCCGTTGGAAATCGTTGGCTAGACGTTATTCTATGCACTAATGGAAGTCCAAAAGCGGCTGTTTTCCCTGTTCCAGTCTGTGCAAGTCCCACAAAATCACTATTGGATTTCAATAAATGTGGGATAGCTTGCTCCTGGATTGGTGTTGGCTGCTCAAACCCCATGTCTGTTACAGCTTTGACCACCTGGCTTCTCAGCCCTAAATCATTAAAGGTCATACTATCTATTAAAATTGGGTGCAAATGTACGATATTTAAAAGACAATCAGTGAAAAAGCTTGTTAATTCATCGAAAACTCATACCCTACAACCCAATTACTCAACAAAATCAGTGTGTTCGATCACTTCCCGCCACACACTTTCACAGTTTTGCAACTATAGCGGAATAATCAACTCCATTGCACTCATTTATTTAAAATGATTGGCTTTTTCTCACTCTGATCATTGAAATTTTACCGTTAAATACGTTTTCATTTACTTTAAAGTAGGAGAGCGTAAAAATATTTTGTTTGTTTGTAGAAACAAATAATAGATTGAATGATTATGAATGTATTTAAAGTGACTACAACTTTTGTATTAGGAATGAGTTTGGTCGCCTGTTCTGGCGATTCGCAAGAAGCAGATGAAAGCAATAAAAAACAGGAGAAGGAAGGAATGACCTTAAACACCATGTGTGATTGTGTATCACTATCTGAAAAAGTGATGAATGAATTAGATGCTAGTGGCCGCACAAAGGAAAACATGGAAAAAGTTGAATTGAAATTCAAAAAAGAATTGGCTGAATGCGATAGCATTTCTGCTGATTACCAAGAAGGATTTGATCAACTTTCACAAGAAGAATTGCAACAAAAGCAATTAGAGTTTTTTAAAGAGTGTCCAGAAGCAGAAAAATTAAGCAAACGCATGGAAGCTCAGATGCAACAGCAGATGCAGCAGCAAATGCAACAACAGCAACAAAGTGGCGGAATGCCTCAACAAGGTGGCGGAATGCCCCAACAGGGAGGTAAAAACATGCCACAGCAAATGCCTGAAGGTCAACAACCTCAAACAAAATAGCTCTTAGCCTATTCAAATGTTACGCATAGGATTGATCTACTTTACAATTATTTGTGCCCAACTCCCTCATTTGAGTTGGGCACAATCATTTACCCCTTCTGTTCAAGCTGGAATAACAGCGAGCCAAATTAGTGGGGATGGCGCTTATGGCTTTGTCCAATTTGGCGGAATAGCTGGAGGATCAATAAATTACAATTGGGGGGCTGACTGGTCGGTAAATTTCGGTATTCGCGCTAATCAAAAAGGTGCTAGAATATACAAATCATCATCGAGTATCAATACTTACCGTCTGCGCGTTAACTATATCGAAACCCCATTGAGTTTAAAATATGCGTACAAATCCTTTCGATTTAGTGTTGCTCCCGTTTTTGGTGTTAAAATTAACCAACGTGAACGCACCCAATTTGGAGAGGTTGATAACCCACGTATATTCAAAGATACTGAATGGAGTGCTCAATTTTCCATTCAATATGTATTCAAAGAACCATGGTCGATTAAACTTAGCTACCAAAATTCACTTACACCCGTAAGGAATCATAAAATTGACCAGGCTTATCCGCCTTCCAATTTTGTACTAGGCGAATTTCACCAAAAGCTACTGAACAAAGGACAGTATTTTTCTGCATTATCAATCGCTGCTATTTACAACTTCTAACATAATTAGCTGCGCACACTCCCTATCCCGGCATCAATCCCCATGATCTGCCCCGTAATATTCCTGGCCTGCTCACTCACTAGATAAACCGCCATCCCCGCAACCTCTTCAGCACTTAAATAACTTTTCAATGGATGACGCTCTTTGGTCGATTCCTGTGCTTTTTCATTGCGCAATAAGTTTTCAGCCAACGGTGTTTTAGTAACAGTAGGTGCCACGCAGTTGACGCGCACTTTAGGCGCTAGTTCGGCAGCTAATGATTTTGCAAGTCCCTCAACGCCTGATTTTGCAGCAGCGACAGAACTATGAAATGGCATGCCGATTTTCGAAGCTACCGTACTGAACATAACAATACTACCACTATTTCTCTTTAACTCGCGATGATACGCTTTGATCACGCGAACTGCTCCTAATACATTAATATTGAAATCGTTTTGAAAATCTTCAATTTTCAAGCTACCAATTGGTTTCAAATTAATGGAACCCGGACAATAGATAATCGAATCGATGCCTTTAATTTCAGGCAATTCATCTTTTAATACATCTAATCCATGATGAGTGATTTTTCGATCAACTGCTGGCTCTCTTCTGGAAAAATTGACAATTTCGTCCTTATCGGAAAGTTGATTTATAATAGCACTTCCAATTCCACCAGATCCTCCAATAATGAGATGTTTCTTCATAATTCCTTTTCCTTTCGTAACAAGAGATAGGTATTTATGTTTAACTTTTACCATCACACTATTAAACATTTTGTCATCCCCCGCTCTAATCCTGTTGATAACAGAACAAACTATAAAACTGACTGAGCGTTTCAATTCAAGGATTAGGGATTAATCGATTTTGACAATTCTTGGATCGACTTATCAAATACCTACATCGATCGCAAAGCAAAGCGTATGCATTACGCATCTGCGAATCGCAAAATGCCGGTCATCGATGCCGATCAAGAACCTACAATACACAAAGGCAGTCGTTATCCGATCAAAGGATGGCAAATTGAGGACGAGCGCAAATTCTCCACGCAGGCTATTGCTTTCACATCAGGGACAACAATACACCTCGGTTCTGACGGTTTTCAGGATCAGGTGGAAGGATTAAAGTACAAATCAAAACAATTGCATCACTTACTGACTGAAAATAGTCAACACCCGTTAGATGAGCAACGCAACGTTGTGGAAGAACAATTCGAACAATGGAAAGGAGGTACTTAACAAACGGATGATGTTTGTTTATTAGGCATTCGATTTTAAAGCTATTATCCACTTATACGCACATGAAACCAAAAAAAGCCGCTCCACGTTTTCAGTGAGCGGCTTTTTACTAATCAAACCTTGATGATTATTTCGCTATTACACCTTCCTCTAGCAGTGGTGCATCAAAAAATTCATCACCAGTTATTTTTCCTGTAACCTTGATTTTGTCTTTCTGCTTGATTCCATCAAACTGATCTCCATTATTTGATTTCATTTTAAAGAAAGCCTGAGCAGCATCGCGATCAAATGACTCATCTTTGTACAACGTCACGTTATACTCATATTCATCGTCTGAATTCGCTGCTTTTTGTTTATTGTGGTTCATATAAAAACCTTCAATGGTAATCGACTGACCTTTGAGTCCTGCTTTGTTCGCTGCGTACATCTCAGCAAACTCTTCAACAGTGTATGCGCGATCTTCCAGTTCAACAGATGCTTTCGAAGGTTCTTCCTTCTTTTCTGTATCTTTTTTACTTTCTTGCTGCTCTTTCTTTTCAGTTTTCGGTTTTTCAGCCTCTCCTCCCTTTTTGTCTTCGGTTTTAGCTGAATCATTACAAGCGTAAAGAAATACGCCCAATCCTAAGATTAATAGTGTTTTTTTCATAGTATTTTTTTTTCGAATATAATAAAACTTTAAGAAAAACAGTTTATCCAAAAGAGAAATGAACACAAATTAAGATGTTTACAATATTCAAAAACTACATTTCCTCCTTTTCGATATTCCATTGTTCGATATTCTGCGGTTCTATTGTCGTTGAGATCCACTACTGTAACGGTTCGAACCCCGGGGGTTCTCATCCCTCAGTTTATTCTTTTACATTAAAAATTAGGGGAATAAAAAAAGGTTGCCCTTTCGAACAACCTTTCGTGGCGGAGAAAGAGGGATTAGTTCCGCTTCGCTTCATGCTTTCGTCGCAAGCTCCTCAGGTCGAACCCAGGGGGTTCTCATCCCTCAGTCTATTCTGGATCAGTCTCAAAAGTTGGGGAGAGATTTAAGGATTAATACTTTTCTTTGTAAAAAAAACAGTCTTGGAAAATTATATTGACTTATTAAAGTTGGTTCTACCTGCGATGATTGTAGAACATTTTGACCTTATCAAATCAGAACAAAATGGTGAGCGATTAGAGCTCTATTTTGAGGAAAAGAATACTCCTCCCCAAGAATTTAAAAATCGTCAATTAGCCTCCAAGGGCTTCCATAAAGAGATCGAAGTGCAAGATTTTCCACTGCGGGGTAGGTTTGTTTATCTACACGTAAAACGCAGGCGTTGGACTGACAGAGAAAGTGGAGAAATAGTTCAAAGGGACTGGAATATGGTATCAAAGGGAACGCGAATGACAGAGGAATTCGCGTCTTTTTTAAAAGAAATTAATCAATACTAAAGCTGTAGACTGCAGTACCATTGGTGATTTTTACGGTGTGCATGGGAAGAAATTACAACGCCAATACAAAGATTACTTAAGTGATTTTAAAGAGTGGAAAGAACGCTCTCATGCTTCGAAGTGGTTAATTTATCCTGAGAATATTGGTAAGCGATTATCCATTGATGAAGTAGCTTTATCTCAAGGAGAACTGTACACAGTAGTCACTAACAAGAAAGCAAAAGGAAGAGCAGGATCCATCGTGGCTATTGTTGAAGGAACTAAAGCTGAAAACGTCATTGAACACATCAGTAAAATCAGCTCCGTAAAACGTAATAAAGTAAAGGAAATCACCTTGGACATGGCAAATAGCATGAAGTTAATAGCAAAAAGGTGTTTCCCTAAAGCAGTTCAAGTTACGGATCGTTTTCATGTGCAGAAGCTTTGTCTGGAAGCTGTTCAAGAAGTTAGAATTAAGCTCCGATGGGAAGCTTTAGATGAGGAAAATGAGGCTATACTTCAAGCAAAACAAAAGGGAATAGATTATATACCAGAGACTTTAATTAATGGAGATACAAGAAAACAAATACTTGCCAGAAGTCGCTATTTACTTTACAAGAGTCGTGAAAAATGGACGATCAAACAGCAAATTAGAGCTCAACTTTTATTTAGAGAATATCCTGAGATAGAAAACGCTTACAACTTAAGCCAGACTTTACGTCAAATCTATAATACTGATAAAGGAAAAGGAGTTGCACTTACCAAACTGGCTCAATGGTATGATCAGGTCGAAAAATCAGAATTTAAAAGCTTTAACACGATAATGAATACCATTTCACTCAACTACGAGTCAATACTTAATTATTTTGACAATAGAAGTACCAATGCAGCTGCAGAATCATTTAATGCGAAAATTAAAGCTTTCAGATCACAGTTTAGAGGCGTTAGAAATGTTGAATATTTTTTGTTCAGATTAACTAAAATTTATGCTTAGTCCCCAACTTTTACTCTTGATCCTTTTTGTAGACGGTTAAATTTTGAAAATCGAATTTCATGGTTGGTTGATTTAGGTTAGAATGAGTGTGAGAACGAGAGCGAAGAAAAAACAGAGGAGAAACTTCGCTCTCGCTCTGTTTCTCACTCTGATTTTGTACAGGGAATGATTGTATTGTCGAACCAGATTACATAATCGTTAGTAGGAATTTGTATAGAGCTCCAGTTGATATTGCAAGGCCAAAACTGAGCAATGTACCAATTAAGACATATTCTGTTAATTTTCTTTCTGAGCCACTTTTCAAGTCTCCAAATCTAAATACAGATTTAGCTGCAATTAAAAATCCTACGGCTTCCCATTGTCCATATACTACAAACCCAAAAACAAAAAGTCTTTCAATAATCCCTATATATTTACCTGCACTCTGTAATGAGTCATCTTCGGGATTGTTATTAGAGTTTGTGTCTACTTGTGGGGTCCATTTTGATATAATCGTTTTTATAATTATTGATACTGGTGTCATTAGAAAGATTATGGAAGTTAGTGTGACTATACCTTCATCAGTTCTTAACCATTGCAGATTTATTGGTTTGCTTAACGATGAGGTGAAATAATAAATAGCGGTGAGAGCGATCATATGTAGTCCTTGGTCTAAAAAGAAGAACATTCGTTTATTTTCTTCTCTCTGTATTACTAACTTAAGGGCATCTATTATTAAGTGAGTAAGGAATACCATTAAAGGAACTACCCAGTTCGTGACGTCCCATAAAATTAGTATTGTTAGTACGCCATGGATTAGAGCATGAATATAGAGCTGCCATGCTCTTAATTTTTTTACGTCCTTTTCCTTTACCCATCTATTAGGTTGTAGGATGAAATCACCAATTAAATGAGCGAGAAATAATTTTATTAGGAGTATCATTTATTCTGTTCTTTAATTTGTTCCGTTATTAAATTGATATAATCCTTAATTTCTGAGTAATGGGACCTCTGTAAGGCTTTACTTATAGCAACTTGCGATATTTTTAATTTTTTTGCGAGCTCTGTTTGTGAAGAATTTTCGTCATCCATTTGGGCGTTAACTACTTGTGCTGCTCCTGGACTCCAATCATCCATTATTATTAATGCTAAATCAAGTGTGGTGTTGATATGGGTATTTAACTTGTCAGATTGTGTTCTTATTCCAAGATTCTTTTTGTTTTTCACGAGCTTTTCAAAAAGTTCTCCTGAGTTAATGAAGGCTTCACCATTAGATTCGGTTATGTTTTGAGCGGTATGGGATACTTCTCCTATACCGATTGCCATTCGTACATCTATGTTTTTAATGCTTTTTATGGCAGCTTTTATGTGAACTGCCGCTTTGATAATTTCCCGAAAGTCTGTTAGGAGTTGAAAACTATCTCCTCTGTAAATTTCCCAGTTTTTAGGTGTCTTGCCGTACTTGTTCAAACATTCTTTAAGTGGAATAAGCCATTCTTCTACTGAATTACTTTTGCGTGAGTTTATTATGTCTCCTGTTATGACTCCTTTCATATTTCAAATATAACTATTTTTAGTTATATATAAGAAATATAACCATTTTTAGTTATATATAGTTTATATAACCTATTTTAGTTATAACCAGGATATATAACCTAATACGGTTATATAAGCAAAGTATAATGTCGAACCGCTTTTCTCCGCATTCGCATGGGATACAAAAGATATAGTCCCGCCACCCTGTTTTGGTTAAAACCAACAAAAAAGCCCTGCAACTCAACGTTACAGGGCTAAATGTACTCGGGACGGGACTTGAACCCGTACGGACGCAATGTCCATTGGATTTTAAGTCCAACGTGTCTACCAATTCCACCACCCGAGCATTGGACTGTTTTCAATAAAAAAAAGGGAATTATATCCCCTTCTTCGAGCGGGAGACGGGATTATTGAAAAGATCCCTTACTCCCTTCTTCGAGCGGGAGACGGGATTCGAACCCGCGACCCCAACCTTGGCAAGGTTGTGCTCTACCAACTGAGCTACTCTCGCTTATGTATCACTTCACAGTGCTTTGACCTGCGAAGTTGCCTGTCCCGATATAGATGAGATTGTTCAAAGAACAGCAACGAATCTCCATCGGGAAGCTACTCTCGCTTATGCAGTTTTGAGTGACAAGTTTAGAATTATGATAATTCTAATTCTAAACTCTAAATTCACAAAGAACGTTTTCTTTTGCGGGCACAAATATAAGAGTAATTTATTTTTCTAAGACAGTTAAAACAAAATATTTTCAGAAAAAAAACATACAACTTTAACTCAAAATAAGTTAGCCATTCTTCTTCAATAGTGATAAGGATATCATTCAAGAAGCTTGTTTATTTTTTATTTCCTCCAGTGAGCTTTTTAATTTCATTTAGTTTGAATAGGGCTTCTACAGGAGTCAGAGTATCGATATCCATATTTTCAACTTCATCCCGAATTTGTTCTAACACAGGGTCGTCGAGTTGAAAAAAACTGAGTTGCATATCATCTGCTTCGCCGGCTTCTTTTACCTTTTCGCGATCATTTCCACGATTCGAGGCTTCTAGCTCTTTTAACATCTTAGCGGCACGCTCGACCACTGGGTTCGGCATGCCTGCAAGTTTAGCTACATGAATACCAAAACTGTGTTCGCTTCCGCCTTCAACCAGCTTGCGCAAGAATAAGATCTTTGTTCCTACTTCTTTTACAGCCACAGTGAAATTTTTAATGCGGGGAAATTTATTAGTCATTTCATTTAACTCGTGATAATGGGTAGCAAACAGCGTTTTACAATGTGCAGATGGATGCTGGTGGATGTATTCTGCAATCGCCCATGCGATCGAAATTCCATCATAAGTGGAGGTGCCGCGACCAATTTCATCGAGAAGAACCAGACTTCGAGGGGATAAATTATTCAGAATACTTGCTGTTTCATTCATCTCTACCATAAAGGTTGATTCTCCTGAAGAAATGTTGTCCGATGCACCCACTCGGGTGAAAACTTTGTCAATAATACCGAGGTCTGCTTGTTTTGCCGGTACATAACAGCCGATCTGAGCCATTAAGCTGATCAGAGCAGTTTGACGGAGTAGCGCACTTTTTCCAGACATATTGGGTCCGGTGATCATCATAATTTGCTGACTGTCGTTATCGAGATAAATATCATTGGGGATATACGCTTCACCCAGTGGCATTTGTTGCTCAATAACAGGATGACGCCCTTCTTTAATATTCAGGCTATAGTCTTCGGTGATGTTTGGCCGATCGTATGCATTCTTTTGAGAGATGTTAGCAAAACCATTTAAACCATCTAGCTGAGCCAGTAATTGAGCATTAAACTGGATGGGATTAATATAATCAGCCATGGTAAGCACTAAATCCTGAAAAAGCTGGCGCTCCAGAACCAATATTTTTTCTTCCGCACCTAAAATTTTCTGTTCGTATTCCTTAAGTTCTTCTGTAATGTAGCGTTCGGCACTCACCAATGTTTGTTTTCGAATCCATTCTTCGGGTACTTTATCTTTGTGTGTGTTGCGCACCTCAATGTAGTATCCAAATACGTTGTTGAAAGCGACTTTGAGGCTCGTGATTCCCGTTCGTTCTGATTCGCGTTGTTGGAGTTGCTCTAAGAAAGTCCGACTTGAATTTGAGAGTGCTCTATATTCATCTAATTCCTCGTTAAAGCCATCTGCAATTACTTGACCTTTACCTACTTGAATGGCCGCATCTTTAAACAGCTGTTCATTAATAATCTCGAGTAATTGATGACAAGGGTTTAATCGATCTGCAATGGAGAGTAGTGCTTTCTCTTTTGTCGTTTGCAATAGATCGATAATCGGAGGAATCTGCTGCAGGGTTTTTTTCAATTGATTGACCTCTTTCGGATTGATTTTTCCTACGGCTACTTTCGAAGCAAGTCGTTCAAGATCATTGATTTCTTTAAGTCGTTCTCCTATTTCATAACGAAGTTCTTCATGCTCAATAAGTGCACCGACTGCGTCCAGCCGCTGGTCAATCTGAGATTTTTCTTTCAGGGGAAGTAACACCCATCGTTTCATAAGTCTCCCCCCCATAGGAGTAAC
>CAJXMN010000044.1 GCA_913056215.1 uncultured Flavobacteriales bacterium
TAATTCTTTTTGTCACGGTTTTTGTCCAAACACACGCGCCAAAAAGGTTTTGCTTCAGCCTTCTATTGCCTTGGGTTTTAACCCAAGGCAATAGAATACGTAGCTAAATTTTAAATCATCCCCAGAGGGCTTTTTCAGATTAATAGTCAATTTAAATACCTGCCTGTTGGCTGACACGGCGTTTGCCCTTTAATACTGAGAAAAACTTTGCCTTTTTCAGCAGAAACTTGATAAAAAAAGGCACTTAACTTTATTTTAAGTGCCTCTTTGAAATATTAATTCAGGGTTAAACTTTACTCTCCTTGCATTTCTTCCATTCTGCGTTGACGTTGCATTGGGTTTTCTCTCATTCTTTGTTCACGGAAAAGCTTAAATTTAGTAGGCTCATATTCTTGAGGCCAACTATTGTTATTTAAGTCAGTGTCTGCCGTTTCTAAGAATGGATCTAATCTGAAATGTTCTGCTTCTTTGTCAAAAATGAATACTTTGGATACGTGATAATTTCTTCTTCTCCATATCTCGGCAGGTATTCTAATAACTTCTTCAGATCCATCTTTAAAGGTCACTTGAATAATGAGCGGCATTACTAATCCTCCAATGTTGTCAAAGCTTAGTTCATAAAAATGTTTACCACTGTTTAGTAAGGCAATATCTTCGTCCGATAATCTTTTCTTCAAATCTTCGTATTCCTTTTTATCCAGCGGATCAACTTTATAAATATCACGTTTGTTGTAGAAGTCTTTTAGTTCAGGCTTCTTTTCAGTCATAGTTTCTTCGATTTCCTTTGCATTACGTGTAAAACCGATGTGCTCATCTGCCGATTCATCTTGCTTTTTATTAAAAGCTTTTTCCACTTCAGGATTTCCTGTATTGAGTTGGAACCATTTTACATCTGAAAGCGCAATGTCGACATGATCTGTTGTATAGAACCAACCTCTCCAGAACCAATCTAAGTCGACACCTGAAGCATCTTCCATCGTTCTAAATAGATCAGCAGGCGTAGGGTGCTTAAATGCCCATCTTTCACAGTAAATTTTAAAAGCGTAATCAAAAAGTTCTCTTCCCATGATTGTTTCTCGGAGAATGTTTAAGGCGGTTGCAGGTTTTCCATAAGCGTTGTTTCCAAATTGCCAAATCGATTCAGAATTGGTCATAATTGGTGAGATGTACTCTTTATCGCCTCCCATATAATCCGCGATAAGATGCGCAGGTCCACGACGAGAAGGGTAATCACGTTCCCATTCCTGTTCAGTGAGGTACTGAACAAAGGTATTGAGTCCTTCGTCCATCCATGTCCACTGGCGTTCATCTGAATTAATAATCATTGGAAAGAAATTGTGTCCTACCTCGTGGATGATCACACCGAGCATGCCGTATTTCGTTCTTTTCGAATAAGTACCATCTGGTTGGGGACGTCCACCGTTAAAGCAAATCATGGGATATTCCATTCCGATAGATTTTGCGTGTACAGAAATCGCCACCGGGTAGGGGTAGTCAATGGTGTATTTAGAATATGTCTTGAGGGTGTGTACTACGACTTCCGTAGAATATTGTTCCCACAATGGGTTTCCTTCTTTCGGATAATAAGACATGGCCATAATTTGATTCCCATTTATGTTGACAGGCATGGCGTCCCAAATAAATTTACGTGATGATGCAAAAGCAAAATCTCTAACATTCTCCGCTTTAAATTTCCAGGTCTTCGTTGCTGTAGTCTTCGTTTGTTCATTTTCGCGAGCTTCTTCTTCTGTGACGATAAATGTAGGTTCAATATCGTTATTTCGAGCTGCTTCCATGCGCTTGCGTTGTTCGCTGGTAAGGACATTCGATTGATTTTGCAATACTCCTGTTGCACCAACGATATGGTCTTCAGGAACCGTGATCTCGACGTCGTAGTCGCCAAAAGGCAATGCAAATTCACCACGACCGAGAAATTGCTTATTTTGCCAGCCTTCTACATCGTTGTAAACACACATACGTGGAAACCACTGTGCAATGGTGTAAATGTAATTGTCCTCTTCTTCAAAATATTCATATCCGGAACGACCACCAATTTTCATTCGATCGTTTATGTTGTACCACCATTTTAGATCAAAACTTATGGTTTTACCAGGAGCTAACGGCTTTTCGAGATCAATGCGCAACATCGTTTTATTGATAGCGTAATTCATCGCTTCACCATTGGTAGCTTTAACATATTCAATCTTGTATCCTCCATCAAATTCAAACATCTTGCGATGTACTCGACCAAGTGATCTGAAGTCTTCCATTCGCTCTACATTGATGAGCTTGCTATCGGAGTTTTGAGCTCTGACATTTTGATCGAGCTGCAACCATAAATAACGCAACGGATCTGGCGAATTGTTTTCGTAGTGGATGCGTTCCTTACCGCGTATAATTTGTTTTTCATCGTCGAGTTCTACCTCAATGTCATAACTAGCGCGCTGCTGGTAATACTCGTGCCCCGGAGCACCTGAAGCCGTACGGTACACATTAGGTGTCGGCAACTCCTGGTACAACTGTCTAAATTTATTGTTGTTGATGTTTTCAGGATTGGGGTGCTCTTGTCCGAATACCAAAGTGGTCATGACGGTCGCCATGAATAAATAAATGTACCTCATAATTCTATAATTCTTTCTGGTTTATGTTTGAGAAAAGCGTAAAATTCTTTTTTGTTTCCGGTAAAGACGGTCAACTTATTTTGTTGTTTGATGAAATAGTTCATCAATAAATCGTAACGTACTTTTAGTTTTTCAGGCTGATCAATTTCTCGCGATACTAAGTAGAAAGTAGCTTGATCTTTAGTATTTACTTCCAGTCCCACGAGATCCAACTGGAGTTTTTCTTCGTCCAGGAACAACTGAAATCCATTATTGATTACTTGCGCCAATTTTTTCATACTTATGGGGTCTGTACTGCAAGACTCAAGCCCGACAATCTCCATATCTTTTTCCTTCATGTACTCCTCCAGATCATGTCCCGTTACGCTGATCGAAACTTCCAGACGATTGCTCTCTTCGTTATAGTCTAATTCAGCGAAAGACATGAAGTATTCATGGAAACTCATGAGTAACAAGACAAAAGGAAATAATAAGAAAATGCGCATTATTTTCATGGCGCCCGAATTTACATAGAATTTTCAAGGAACCGAATGAAACAGGCGTTTTTTTTGCGTTTTGGTCGTTTAAAAGCCGACCTATTGTTCCAGGATAAAAACGAAATAAATTACTTTGTTGTCTGATTTTCTGTTCCTTTGAATAAATCAGGGCGACGTTGCCGCGTTCTTTTTAGAGCCTCCTGTTCACGGTAGTCTTCAATTTTTTTAAAGTTTCCTGATAGTAATACTTCTGGAACTTTCATGCCTTTGTATTCCGCTGGACGCGTGTAAACAGGAGGAGAAAGTAATCCATCCTGAAAGCTATCCGTAAGTGCGGATGTTTCATTATTCAACACGCCCGGGATGAGTCTGATAATGCTATCTGCTACAACCGCTGCAGCTAGTTCACCTCCCGAAAGCACATAAGATCCAATCGAAATCTCCATGGTGATAAAGCGCTCACGGATGCGTTCATCTACACCTTTATAGTGACCACACAAAAGAATCAGGTTCTTATGAAGAGATAATTGATTCGCACGAGACTGTTCGTAAACTTCACCATCAGGGGTCATGTAAATAACCTCGTCATAATCGCGCTCTTTCTGAAGCTTTTCTATGCAATCAGCAATGGGTTGTATGGCCATCACCATTCCTGCACCACCTCCGTATTGGTAGTCATCTACATTTTTGTGTTTATCGGTCGAATAATCGCGAATGTTGTGCACGTGCACTTCAGCGAGTCCTTTTTCGTGTGCCCGTTGCAGTATGGAATGACTAAACGGACCTTCTAAAAGGTCGGGTACGACAGTAAGAATATCTATTCGCATAGTGCAAAGATACAGAATTTGGACTTATGAACCGTTAAAAATCGGTCTACTTATAAGGTGAGATTACATCGAGTAAGGCTATTTTAAAAAAACGTTTTATAGCTGATCAATGAGCGCCTTTAATTCAAGTTGTAAGGTTATACCTTTGTCCTTGTTGTACCATTGTTGAAGCGTGATCTTCATTTCTTCAAAATCGGCGTTTTTTTCCTTGAGCTCTTGATAAATCTTTTGACAAGGAACAGGTCGGGGCCCCCAGGAAAAAAGGTCTTGGTCGTTTTTATCCCGTACTACGAGTTTAGGGACTGATTTACCTCCGTTGGTTAGGTAATGATCGATCATATAAGGTGCTGTATCCCGCCAAACGATTTTAAAATTGATGAGCTCATTTTCCTGAGTTAATAAATACAAAAAGGGAATAATGTGTGCTGCGTCACCACACCAGGGCTCTGTAATCACATACCAGGTCTGAGCCTCATCAATAGTGCGTATTTTTTGCTGGAGTTCAGCGTTGAGTTTTCCTTTCTTTAACCAACGCTTTTGTCGCGAAGCGTTTAATCTTAGGTAATTATGATATTCGGGCACGTCGTAGGGCGATGGTGGATGTTCAGCATTAATAATACGATCAAATTCAGCCAAGTACTCTTGCCAATTCGCCAAGTTTTGCATGTGATCTGTTTCTTTATTGTTCATCATTGTTTTTAGTCTTTTTTCTTTTGACGGAATCTAAGATAAAACATTACAACTGCGTATTTGTTGACTAGAACTTTAATCAAGGACTTTTACGCGAAATAGAGCGGAAGTTTTTACGGATATAAGCATAGCACTAATAATGCGGTCATAGCCAACGAGGAGTTCAAAAGATTGATTAATTTCAGGGCGTAATATTTAGAAAATAGCTCATGAAAGTTCATTTTATTGCCATAGGAGGAAGTGCCATGCATAATTTAGCGATTGCATTGTCCCGCAAGGGTTACGCAGTGACAGGGTCAGATGATGAAATATTTGAACCCTCTAAAAGTCGACTGGATCAGGAAGGGATTTTACCTGATGGGATTGGATGGGATCCTTCGCGTATCACGGATGATTTAGATGCTGTAATTCTCGGTATGCATGCGAGAGCGGACAACCCAGAGCTGGCGAAGGCAAAAGAGCTGGGATTGGAAATCTTTTCTTACCCGGAATACATTTACGAACAGTCAAAAGACAAAAAACGTGTGGTTATTGGAGGTTCGCACGGGAAAACGACGATTACATCCATGATTCTTCACGCTTTAAATGCATTGAACGTTGATGTAGACTACATGGTAGGGGCGCAATTAGAAGGTTATGACTGTATGGTAAAGTTAACATCGGCCAACGATGTGATCATTCTCGAAGGAGATGAATATTTGAGTTCTACCCTCGATCTTCGTCCAAAATTCCATCTTTATCAACCGCATATTGCATTGATCAGCGGTATCGCCTGGGATCATATCAACGTATTTCCTGATTACGACGATTATGTGGATCAATTCGAAATCTTTTGTGATTTGATTCAAGAAAATGGTGTTCTTATATACAACGAACAAGATCCCACAGTAAAACAGATTGCAGAGATCAAAGACCGTGCATTGCAATTAAAGCCTTATGGAACTCCGGCATATACCGTTGAATCTGAGGGTACCGTATTGCATTACAATCAAATGGATTTTGAGTTGTCTATTTTTGGTCAACACAACTTGGAAAATTTGATAGGAGCGATGCACGTTTGTCGCGAAATCGGTATAAAGGAAAATGATTTTTTAACAGCCATGCGTACTTTTACGGGAGCAGGAAAACGGCTGGAGAAAGTAGTTGAGAATGATGCGTTTGTCATGTACAAAGATTATGCACATTCGCCATCTAAATTAAAGGCTACTACCGCAGCTGTGAAAGAACAATATCCCGACCGTGAACTTATCGCGTGCATGGAGTTGCATACTTTTTCATCGTTGCAGAAAGCATTTTTACCCGAATATAAGGACGCGATGAATGCCGCTGATGAAGCGTTGGTTTATTTCAGTCCCGCGGTAGTGGAGCACAAAAGATTAGAACCGATCACACCAGCGGACGTCAGTGCTGGGTTTGGAGGCGTTCACGTCGTTACGAGTTCTGAATCTGTACGTTCGTTTATTCATGATATCGACTGGAAGAATAAGGTACTGTTAATGATGAGTTCAGGTAATTTTGATGGAATTGATTATGATCAGTTAGGAGCACAATTAGTCAGTGAATAGAGTTGGGATTTAACTTTTTTAACACCGGAAAACCTTCGTATTTTACCAGTGAACCAGCGAAGTCTTATTGATTCTTGTAAATTTGTTTTAAAATAAAAAATGATATGTCTGTACATAAGAATGTAAAGCGCGTAACGACTCATGTCTTGCATGAGATGAAACAAAATGGAGAAAAAATTTCGATGCTTACGGGATACGATTATTCCATGGCGCGAATTCTCGATACGGCGGGGATTGACGTTATATTAGTGGGCGATTCAGCATCCAATGTGATGGCCGGTCACGAAACGACGTTACCCATTACCCTTGATCAAATGATTTACCACGCATCTTCCGTTGTACGGGCAGTAGAACGGGCGTTGGTCGTCGTGGATATGCCGTTTGGTTCTTATCAGGGGAATTCTAAAGAGGCCCTTTCGACTGCCATCCGAATCATGAAAGAATCGGGAGGACACGCGGTAAAAATGGAAGGAGGTCAGGAAATACTGGAATCTGTTTCGCGTATTCTTACTGCTGGTATACCCGTCATGGGTCATTTGGGCTTAACCCCTCAGTCGATTTATAAATTTGGTACTTATGTAGTTCGGGCGAAGGAAGAAGAAGAGGCCGATCGCTTGATTGAAGATGCTAGAGCGTTGGAAGAAGCGGGCTGTTTCGCGATTGTTCTGGAAAAAATACCTGCGAATTTGGCTGCAAGGGTTGCTCAGGAGGTTTCGATTCCCATTATCGGTATCGGTGCCGGCAACGGTGTAGACGGTCAGGTGTTGGTTGTGCACGATATGTTGGGGATCAACAATGAATTTAAACCGCGTTTTTTGCGTAAATACCACAATTTATTCGAAGAAATGTTAGGTTCTTTTCAACGTTATATTGAAGATGTCCGCACGGGTGACTTCCCGAACGAAAATGAGCAGTATTAATGGACGAGATAGAAGTGCTCTATGAAGATAATCACTTGATAGCGGTCAATAAACGATCAGGGGATATCACGCAAGGAGATAAAACGGGAGATGAGCCCTTGCCCGAAAAGGTGAAACGCTGGCTTAAAGTCAAGTACGACAAACCGGGTAATGTGTTTTGTGGTGTGATTCACCGATTGGACCGACCAACTTCCGGTATTGTCGTGTTAGCGAAGACCAGTAAAGGATTATCTCGAATGAACGCGTTATTTCAGAAAAAGGAAGTTCAAAAGACGTACTGGGCGATTGTAGAAAATGCTCCAGCTGTAGCGCAGGGTACGTTGGTCAACGATCTGAAGAAAAATGAAAAGCGCAACAAGAGTGGCGTCGTGAATGAAGGCACATCAGGAGCGAAACGTGCAGAACTGAATTACAATCTAGCGGCTAAAAGTGATCGGTATTCGTTGCTGGAAATTGATCCTAAAACGGGAAGACATCATCAAATCAGAACGCAATTGGCACATATTGGTAGTACGATAAAAGGTGATTTGAAATATGGTGCTAAAAGATCCAATAAAGATGGAAGTATCAGTTTACATGCACGCTCTATATCTTTTGTTCATCCTGTGAAGAAAGAGCGCGTGGAAATCACCGCTCCCGTTCCCAACGATAACTTATGGCAATGGTTTGAACACCGAGTAGATGAATCCTGAAGTTCTATTTGTTGTAGACTGAACTTAGATCGTCTACTTAGAAAGAGATCCATGATGTGCGACGCCCACATGTTGATCGAACGAGATAACCGAGCGAATAATTTAATTCGAAAGAAAGCATGGCGTTGAATACGTGTACCGATCGGCTGTCCTCATAATCGACAAGTGTCGGTGTTACGGGGCGTTCATCACTCATGATCGGCGTTATAACATACGAAAAACGCAGCCCCATCATTAACGATAAGCGATCATTGCCGATCACATAGGAACCAAATCCCAGATCTAAACCATAATAGTTTCCTTTCAGTTCGTTGGTGATGTCATAAGGACTACCGCCATCATCTGCTAGTGATCCATTTTGAACCAGACCGATTCGTGGACCCACTTCAAAATAGCCCGACGCTTTGGTGCGGTGATAGAGTAGTCCGATATCAAAGACGCTCGATGTGAATTTGCGTTGATCAAAAGTGGTCAAAGGATATTCGTTGTCGAAATTTTGACGCACTTCTGATATTCCCGCATGCAGTGCGACACCATTGTGTTCTCCGAAATTGACGCCAACCTTGACTCCATAAAAATACGAAAGAGTGAGTTGAGGGTTGAATTGTGTGTCGTCCATCAAATTTTTATTCACTAAAAAAGTCGTAGCCGGACCACCTTTTAAACCAACCTCAAACCAGGTCTGCGCCTGCGTCGTAGTAAGTGAAAAGATACTAATTGCGAGTACTAATAATCGTTTTTGAATCATGAATAGCTGTGTTTGGAAGCAAAAATAACTATTCTTTTTATAAAACGGTGCTCTCGGTACATCCTGATACTCCGTTTCACTTCGATCAGGACACTCAATCACCTTAAATGAGTGGCAGGGGATCAGGTTATCGGTGCTCTCGATACGATGCTCCTGACGTCGCATCACTCGATCACCTTAAATTTGGGAGGGGATCGAGTGATTTGTTTGTAACGAAGTGAAAAACAAATTGTATCGAGATCCCCGTATCAAAAATTCTTCCTGGAGAGTTCTTTGATGAGCTCTTGTTTTCCCTAACTTTGCAGAAAAATTAAAATATTGTCTGTAGTTGATCAAGATACAATTTGTGCACTTTCCACGGCGAACGGTATGGGTGCAATTGCTGTGATTCGCGTTTCGGGAAAAGAAGCGCTTAAAATTACTTCTCGCATTTTTTCAAAAGACTTGGAAAAAGTAGGTTCGCACACGGCTAATTTTGGCACAATCAGGGATGGCGCTAACAATATAATTGATGAAGTACTGGTGACCGTGCTGAAGGAAGGCAAAAGTTTTACGGGTGAAAATACAACAGAAATTGCCTGTCACGGTTCAGTATATATCCAACGACAGATACTGTCCTTATTGTTGAATAGTGGTTGCCGTATGGCCAATCCCGGAGAATTCACCATGCGTGCTTATTTTAATGGACGGATGGATTTATCGCAAGCAGAAGCGATCGCCGATTTAATTTCAGCAGATTCACAGAAAGGACATGAGATTGCCATGAATCAAATGCGTGGTGGTTATTCTGATCATATTAAGCATTTACGACAACGATTGATGGATTTTGCCTCTTTGATTGAACTGGAACTGGATTTTTCAGAGGAAGATGTTGAATTTGCGAGTCGCACCGAATTGTACGATCTTGTTGAAGAGTTAAAATCTCATTTGTCAGAATTGACGGAATCTTTTGCTTACGGAAATGCCATCAAAAATGGGATCAGTACGGTGATAGCAGGACGACCAAATGCAGGTAAATCGACCTTGTTAAATGCGTTGCTCAATGAGGAACGGGCAATTGTTTCAGAAATTGCGGGAACAACCCGCGACACGATCGAGGAGCAACTGACAATTGACGGGGTGTTGTTCAAATTTATCGATACGGCCGGAATTCGAGAAGCGAAGGATGAGATCGAGAAAATCGGTGTAGAACGCACGATTTCAGAAGTGGGGAGATCGCATGTGTTGTTATATGTTTTTGACGCCGTGGAAATGACATCCGCTGAAGTAAAGGAGGATATTGCGAAGCTTCAACGGGAAGGGTTGTCTATCGTCCTTTTGGCCAACAAAGTAGATCAACTGCATAGATTTGACGATTCCGATTTCGACGCAGCGCACCCTATCATTTCTATATCTGCTAAAGAGAAACAGGGAATGAAGGCTTTAAAGGAACAACTGGCAGCGGAAGTTCAAAAATTTGCCAGTGAAAGTGATACGATCGTTGTTAATGCACGTCACTATGAAGCATTCGCTAAGGCATTACAGGACATCTACAAAGTAGAAGAGGCGCTAGAAATGCAAATCCCAGGTGATCTACTTGCGATGGATATTCGCAGTGCGATACGTCACTTGTCGAGCATTATCGGGGATATCACAGAGGATGATCTGTTGGGGAATATTTTTGCGAATTTCTGTATTGGAAAGTAGGTTGTCTCGACTCCGATCGACAACCGACATCATATTACTCCGCTCTTCAGCCGACATGATATTACTCCGCTCCACTCGACAACCGACACAATAATGCTTGACAACAGTTAGAACATTACTTCACAGCCGACAAAAAAACTCCATAGCATATCAACAATCATCGAGCGGAGTCAAAACGATCATCGAGCGGAGTCAAAACGATCATCGAGCGGAGTCGAGATGATCGTAATTCCTACAATGACTATCATTGCAACACTCCGCACTTTTCTTCAATTCACCAAGATTACCGTTGATAAGCGCACTCTTCTTTTTGTGAGACCAGTTTTGAATTTGTTTTTCTCTATAAAAAGCCTCCGCGACATTGGGGAACTCTTCGTAGTAGACTAATTTTAAAGGTTGATGTTTTTTCGTGAAATTTGCTCCTTCTCCCTTTTGGTGTTGTTGTATTCTTTTGTTTAAATATTTGGTCGACCCAATGTATATAATACTCCCCAATTTTAGGACAGCAAGTTAAATTAGTAAATTTATAGCTGTTATGGTAAAAAGAAAGAGAAGAAAATTTAGTGCATCATTTAAGACCAAGGTTGTTCTTGAGTCGCTAAAGGAGCAAAAATCAATTCGAGAGATTGCGAGTCAGTTCGAGGTTCATCCCAACCAAATATCGAAGTGGAAGCAGCAATTTTTAACGAACTCTGAAAAGGTGTTTGAAGGAACTCCAACCACCAAAAATGAAAAAGAGTTAGAAAGAGAAAAGATGCTTCAAACGATTGGTCAACAGAAGATAGAGATTGATTTTTTAAAACATGTCTTGGGAGAATGAGTACAACTGAAAAGAGGCAAAAAGTTGTAAGAGCTCACCCAGGACTTAGCCTCGAAAAACAATGTAAATTATTAGAAATTCATCGAAGTGGAATATATTATAAACCACGCGGAGAAAGCGCATTAAACCTACAATTGATGGAAAAAATTGATCGAAAGATTACCGAACACCCCTATTATGGTGTTGAAAGAATGACAGATTACTTGAATATGGATCTTGGTTACCGGGTAAATAGCAAACGAATACGTCGACTTTACAGGCTGATGAACATCAAAACGCTGTACCCAAGACCACGCACAACAAAAGCATGCAGGGATAGTCACAAGTATCCTTATCTACTAAGAGATCTAAAAGTAGATCGCACTAATCAAGTTTGGCAAACTGATATTACTTATATCCCCATGTCTCGTGGTTTTATGTATTTAGTCGCAGTAATTGATGTTTATAGTCGAAAAATAATGAACTGGAGTGTTTCCAATACAATGAGTGCACCGTGGTGCAGAGAAGTTGTGGAGGATGCCATAAAAAAACATGGAAAACCTGAAATACATAACTCAGATCAAGGATGTCAATTTACCAGTGATGAATTTATAGCCTTGCTCAAGAAAAATGAAATAAAGATTTCTATGGATGGCAAAGGAAGAGCACTGGATAATATTTACATCGAGCGATTCTGGCGCTCCATAAAACAGGAAAAAATATACCTTAACCCTCCCAATGGAGGTCTTGAGTTATACGATCACATTAGAGACTACATTCAGTTTTACAACAACGAAAGAAGACATACAGAAAAAGGAAAGGTTCCCCCTGATGAAAAGTATTATGGTCAAAAATTGGCTGGTTAAACAATTAAAGTTAAGTTTGATATTGTCCTAAAGATGGGGAGGGGTATAAAACATTTCCATGATTGTACGATCCGCAAACGAACTAAACTTAACTGATTCTCAATTTGAACGATTGTTCAACATCATTCGCATTGCCTATGCCGAAACAGAAAAAGAAGTTTGGGGTGAGGGATATGTTCGCGTGAGCAGAGAACACCTCAGACAACATATCATGGACGATCAACTCCTCATAGCACTGATCGATGATGAAATTGTGGGCGGTATTCGGGTGTATGAAAAGCAACCAGGATGTTGGACCTTTGGTTTGCTGGGTGCCTCTTTTGAACACAAAGGAAAGGGGATAGGCAGAGCATTAATCGCTGAAGCTGAGGACATAGCTAGATCAGATGGAGGAACGGAAATGAGCATAGAGGTACTTCGCGCCAAAGACATAGACACGGACTTCAAGGTGAACTTAGCCAACTGGTATCAACGCTTGGGTTATGAATATACAGGTCAACTAGACGTGATGTCCGTCTACCCGGATCCTGACAAATGGTCGAGACTCGTGAATGATAGTATTTTTGATTGTTATGTGAAGCGGTTTTAGATTGTTTTGATTCGACATTTCAACTCTTTATAATTTGCCTCGATCCATCATCCACTCATCGCTGTGTTTTATTTCGCTATAGGAAGGCTAAAGCCTAAGTTCTTAACTTCAGTTCAGAGGTAGAGTGACGCGCCTAAGAAAATCAGTTCGGGGTACCCACTACCTGAAAACTTCGCAAAAATGATTAGGTGTTTGAGTGGACCAGCGGGAGACGATTTTTAATCATTTTAGAAGTTAAAGGTTTAGTGGGTCGGAGCGTTTCCAAGCGCTACTGCGTCGGACCGCCGGCGGAGATCTTTCCTGCCCTCGTTATGCGGGGTTGTTTTACTTTATACGGTAACCGACCAGAGGAAGTTCACTGCCTGTCCCGAGAATCAGGAAACACTTTTAAAGCTGACAAAAGTGAGTAATGGCAAAAAGTAAAAAAGGATAACCAAAATAACATCAATTACTAAAGGTCAATTCATTTCCTTAAGTATTTTTCTCTAACCACTGTAATCACAGAAAGTAAGAAATGCGCCCGAAATATGGGGAGCGAAAACGTTTCGAGATCACTAACGTGCAAGATAGCAGTAGCTACTTTTACGTATACTTCTCCGTCTAACTTACCGACAGCATTAGAGAGTAGTACTTGTCTGTTTTGATATCTACTGTTTGCAAAAGTAGAATCGTCAATTTTTGGGTTGTCATAAATACAGTCCTTCAATACTACCGAATGAATATGATGGTGTTTGATCACACTGTCCATCATAGGAGTATAACTGATCATTGGAACTTTCCCATCATTTGCTAACTGTTCATAATACGCTTTGATTCCAGAGGCATCAGCCGAGCCAATTACTTCTTGGCGGATCAACTGTTGTTCGAGACTGTCAAGTGCAACATCCAGGTCAATTCCAAACCTGTCGTAATGCGTACGCATGCAATTCAGCATAACTGAATCCACTTTGTCCATTTCTTGACAGTAAGAATCAGGGCAGTGGAGAGAGAGCAGAAATAATATGAGAAGGATGTATTTCATTAAAAGTAAAAATACGGAATTAGTTATTGCTATCGAATCACATCAGCCCTTCAAAAAACATAACCACTGCTATCGCTGCTATTATTATCATGCGTAGCACCATTTTTTTACCGAAGAAGTCAATGCGGTTTTTCGCAAAGAGATAGATGATGGAGATTAGTAGAGAAATCGATCCCACTAACAGCATATTCTTATGTCCAGGGAAGTCCACCAGACTAAATAAGATTCCTATTAAAGCGATGGCAGAGCCAAAACCATTGGTCTTTTGAAAGAGTACATCCTTCTCCGTGAAACCTGTATTGGAGAGGTCTTCATAAGCGGTCATAATGTAGATCATTGCAATACCCGATAAAACAATTATCGAGACCATCTCAACGATTTTAGCCTCCATGATATTTAAAAGTAAAACGCCGAGAATCAGCGCGACAAATAACAATTCGTATTGCTTGATCTTACCGCAAACCAGGTTGTATATGATTCCTTTGTTTTTATTTTCAGACATAGAATGATAAGTTTTTTGATGCTGGCGATAAAAGTAGTGTTTTTAATACTCCGCTCTTATACGAAGCACAAATTTAGATAATAAAAGAGCAAGGGTTATGTATCCAGTATTCCATCATCATTTTTCTCGGGCTCCAGATTGTCAGTATTTTTATGCGTGTCAACGAATTTCATATAGAAGAAAATGATTGCGGCATAAATAAACATCCCGATCATAGCTATCACGAGATGACTGTAAATCGTATTTAACGGAATTTTAGCTATTAAAGCAGGTGACATCAAAACAAAAAGAATTGAAGCTGGCAGCTTTAGAAGAGATAACAATGTGGCATAGTACTTAGGATTTCCATATTTCATGATCAGGCTATAGATAATTGGTCTTACATGTAGATTAGCAAATACCAAGAAGGACAGATGGATGATGAAAAGGGTAAGATGTATATAGTTTAATTGTTCAATAGGGATCAACAACGAAAATATCGAACCTACTAAAACCGCAATGGCTGCAATTAATAGTTTTGTTCTTCGCGAATACCGATAGAATGTCCATAAAAGACCAAAGCGGTAATGATCAAAACTTCTATGACCAGTTCTAGATGACCATGAAAGTAACCAGATATAAAATGCAATTCTTTCTCGAGGAAACTGCTGTTGATGGATTCCTGAGGAACGGCATAAAGTCGATAAGATGCATAGAAAACACCTAAAGCCAATAAGATTAATCCAATTTGACGTGTTTTATTCTTTTTAATCGCTGGAGAAACTTCGGGACGAGGCGTATGTTCAGGTGCTGCTAGTGCTACGATCAATGTAGAAATAAGCATCATGCCACCAGCAACGAGGAAAGCCCATACAAAGTTGACCTCCCCTAAGAATAAAATCCCTGAAGCACCTATAAGTGCACCAATAGTTCTAACACCGATGGTAATGGTAAAGCCACTATCCATCAAATGCGGTTTTGTCAAGTACGATCGGCCAATGTTAGCGAGCAAGTTAGGCGTGTAAAGAGCACCTCCCATTACTACGAAAAATAACCCTACAAAAAAAGCGGTCTGATTAGGGATAGCGACTATCAATGCGCCTAAAGCCTGCATGAACCCACCGTATATAACAGCTTTACGATTTCCAAATATGCGGTCACCCATGAGTCCTCCTGCTATGTAAGCAAAGAAAAATAAGGTTGTAAACATGGCGTACGTAGATAGAGCTGACGATCGATCGTATTGAAAACTTCCTTCTACAAGGTAAATGACAAGAACAGCACGAATGCCAAAATACGAAATACGTTCAAAAAATAAGGATAGTAAATAAAGGATGCCTGCTGAGGGGTGATTGGTATCTATATTCTTTTTCATGGTGTACTATGATGATTTAGTCAAAAAAAATCAGTTTTTTGGTTGTTAATATCTCGCTTTAGAGACGTAATTAAAAGAAACGCTTCAAATTTAGCATAAATCTTCACTAGAACGAGCGAGATTATAAATTTCGATAAAACACCATTATAAAGATGGTTAGATGCCAATATTCAGTTAAAAGGTTAGCAGGATTTTATAGCTGATAAAAAATAGCTGATCTCCTAAGTTTCCTGGTATTATGGGTGATTGTTTAAATATTTTCGATTTTTTTCTTGAAAATATCATATAAATTAAGTTACTTGCAATCAGAAAACTAACTAATTATAAATGCTTATGAAACTAATTTACAAATGCGGAGCAGTAATTATTGCTCTTGGATTAATGATCACTACTCCTTCTTGGGGTCAAGGGCCATTCACAACAACTTTTAATTATACCGGAGCGGTGCAGACTTACGTTGTTCCTGCTGGTGTAACAACTATTAACATAGAAACGTATGGAGCAGAAGGTGGTACAGCACAGAACGATTCATCCAACTGTATTATAGGTGGTCTCGGTGGTTATGCTACGGGAGATTTATCGGTTACACCAGGGGAAACCCTCAACATCTATGTAGGTGGAAGAGGTTATGCCGGTGATATCGGTGGTTGGAATGGCGGTGGAGACGCCTGTAATGATGTTTCAACCTGTGCCAAGGGAGGAGGAGCTTCCGATGTAAGACAAGGTGGAAAAACTTTATCAGACCGCGTTATCGTTGCCGGTGGCGGCGGTGGTGCCGAATGGTCTGGATGTTCTGGTAGTGCTGGAGATGGTGGTGGTTTAACAGGTGCAGACGGAGCACACCCTACAACTGGTGCTAGTGATGGTAAAGGAGGCACGCAAACTACTGGTGGTGCAGCAGGTACTGGAAGTAACAATGGAACTGCAGGTACCTTCGGTATTGGCGGCGCTGGTTCAACAGGCCTGAATCACTCTGGCAGTGGTGGCGGAGGCTGGTATGGTGGCGGCGGAAGCGCCGAAGATGGTCATGCTGGTGGAGGCTCTTCATTCATCGGTGGAGTGACCAACGGTTCAACTACTGCTGGTTCAAGACAAGGTAATGGTCAAATTCTCATTACTGCATTATGTTCAACAACAGCGTCGGAAACGGTGAATGCTTGTGGCAGTTATACAGTACCTTCAGGTGATGAAACATACACTTCAGGTGGAACTTATATGGACACAATACCGAATGCAGCTGGTTGTGACAGTGTGATTACGATCGATCTGACGATTAACAGTTCAACAACAGGATCGGACATGGTGACGATATGTGATAGTTATACAGTTCCTTCTGGTGATGAAACACACACGACAAGTGGGTCTTATATGGATACAATTCCAAATGCGGCTGGTTGTGACAGTGTAATCACGATTGAACTTACGATCTTAAATTCAACAACAGCGTCGGAAACGGTGACTGCATGTGATAGTTATACAGTACCTTCAGGTGATGAAACGCACACAACAAGTGGATCTTATATGGATACAATTCCAAATGCAGCTGGTTGTGACAGTATCATAACGATTGATCTAACTGTGAACACTGCAACAACAGGAACAGATGTTCAAACAGCATGTGATAGCATGGTATGGATCGATGGAAATACGTACACATCATCGAACAATACGGCAACATTTACATTGACGAATGCTGCTGGGTGTGATTCAGTGGTAACATTAGACCTTACCGTAAATACCGTGAATACAAGCGTCACCAACAATTCTCCAACACTTACAGCAGATGCTACTTCTGCTACTTATCAGTGGGTGAGTTGTGATGAAAACTATAACCCGATATCAGGTGAAACAGATGCATCTTACACAGCGTTAGGAAACGGTAATTATGCTGTGATTGTAACGCAGAACGGGTGTACAGATACCTCAGCCTGTGAGGTTGTAGATAACATTGGATTAAACAATGAAGATCTGGCAGATGAGATTAATATCTCTCCTAATCCTGGTTCAGGTAAATTCTATGTAGAGTCGAACGTAATGATCGAAAAGATCACAGTTATTGATAACTCAGGTAGAATAATCACTACACTAAATGTGAATGAAGAGAAAACGCTAGTTCAATTGTCTGAATTCGCTAAAGGTACCTACGTAATGAAGATTACAACGGCACAAGGTGTGATAACAAGAAATGTGATCAAACAATAGTTGTTAAACAACCATAATGGTCGTTTGACCAGAAAGCCGATTGCATGTTGCAATCGGCTTTTTTGTTTTAGCCGTGATAAGTGAGAAGAGTATTTAAAAATCACGGATTAATCTCAAAAGTTGAAGAGAGATTTAAGGATTTATGATTTTCTTTAAAATTGAAAGCACTGTTTTATAACATTCATTTGTCAACAATAGTTGAGTTATTAATATGATTGACAGTTCTTGGAGAGGAACGGATATTTTGACCACCGCAGGCACCGCGAAGCTAATACCAAGCGTTTGCGCATTGACTTTATACTATTCAATTTTCAGGAGTGCAAACTAGATCAACCTTTAAGCGCCAAAACTTTTTTGACTGTTGGCAGTCCCGGTTGTTACTACTTCCCTCCAAGGAGTACTAACGCTAATCTTAGGTCTTCTTCACGAGCAGTGCTTGCTCTTTTGAATAACTGAATGAGGGGAACTCACGAACATGTTAAGTTCAATATTCTACCTTTATATTTGTATCCATATCCCAAGGCTCCTTATACTTATTGATTTCAAGCAGAAGTAATTGAAAATTACGACTAGCAAATCATAGATCTCAACTCAAAAATGAGGTAAAAAAAAAGGAGTATCCGAAGACACTCCTTTTAAACTATTAAAAGATTCAATTATTTATTGATCACTAGTTTTTCAGTGTATTGTTCACCATTTGCGTAAATCTTAATGAAATACGTCCCTGTACTTACATTCGTAAGGTTGATTGTATGTTCACTAGAATCATCTTCAAAGGTGTTGCTATAGATTAGTCTACCGAAAGTAGAGTAGATCTCAGTCTTCACTGCTCCTTGTTGATCTTCAATTTGCAAGTTAAACGTACCAGCGTTAGGGTTAGGATAAACAGAAACGCCATTCGCAAATGTAAACTCATCAACAGAAAGACATTCGTCAAATGTGATAGTTACGCTGCTACTGTTAGAACATCCGTTTGCATCCGTAACTGTAACGGTTTGTGTGCCACTTGATTGAACCGTATCTGTTTGAGTTGTGGTTCCAGAAGCCCAGTTGTAATCAGCAAAACCGCTTCCTGCATCTAAAACCAATACATCGTATTCACATATTGTAGTGTCGTTACCCAGTGATACAACAGGTAGAGGATTGATGTCTACGACAATAGAGTCACTAACAGAACAACTTCCATTGGAGGCAATAACAATTGCTGTATCTGCTGTTGTCACATTGTTCAACGTGATTGTAGCTGTGGTTTCACCCGTATTCCAATTGTAGTCTGTTGCGTTTGTAGTTCCATCCAATTGAATAGAATTTCCTTCACATATTGTCGTGTCATTTCCTAGGTTGGGCTCCGTAGGAGTTGTTAAACTTGTTGCAGTAACCGGCGTTCTGATAGTTGAACACGCCACACTTTCTGTGTAAATCGTTCCGTTGAATGAGCGGGGATTATTTACAGTGCCAAACGCTCCACATAATCCTATTCCAGTGTTGACCGTAAGGATTCCGTTTGTGTATGTGTTAGCTCCATTCGTGTAGTCTATATTTCCATTAGGAAGGTGAATGTAAATGGCTGTAACTTGACCTGCAGTTACGGGTATAGCTGAGTTGAGTGTTACATTTGTTGGGTTACCTGCTCCTTGCGCAGTCACGGTATAACTCCCTTCTAAGGTCCATGCAGCCGCATTGTTTTCATTTCCAACGTAACTTCCGTTCGTCATGTAATAAACCTCCACATCTGCAGAGCCTGTAGTTCCAATGTTGATGTCAAAGGCAGATACACTTGTACTCGTTGTTGTTGATAGATCAAACATGTTTCCATCACACCCGTTTCCACCAGCGTAAGTGGTTGTCAAACTGCTCGTTAATGCATCATATTCAATATAGTAAGTATCTTGATTAATAATCGAAGGCACAACAAAGCTGTCCGCTGCGGCTACAAGATTCCCACCCGTTGGAGCATCATACCATTGATAGCTGACTGGATAATTTCCGAGACCGTATAGTACTGCCGTATCAACATCACAAACTTCAGCATCAATTCCTACAGGCTCATAAGGAATGAAATCCTGGCTATATGTGTTTATTAATGAGTCGTTGCTTTGAGTCGTGTCTCCTGTAAGATCCACATAGCCTGATAAGTTGATCACTCCACCGTTGTATGTATTGATTGATCCAACCACTACTGTATCGTATTCGTTGAAATCCAGCGGTCCTGTGTAATTAAAAGTAATTTGTTGTGTTACTGTTCCCGTTACGTCTACGGTAATTGTTGCGTTATTCACTGTATTAACTCCAAGCGAACGAACAACGGCACTGACATCTGTTGCATTGTTTCCGCAAGGTACATCTGCAAATAATTCAACAAGTGAAAGATCATTATCCTCGGCGATGTATTCATCAGCTCCCATGTCAACAACACTTTCTAATGGTCGTGTTTGACCGTCTATATCCACGTTAATCCCCAGTGAATTGTCACCTGCGTTGTTTGCCAGAGGAGAGAGCATGTGAAGATCGTCCGTCGGATTTAAGAATACAGGGTCCGTTTCAATAGAGTTGACATTGTGTGTTGTGACTGCGGTCTGCCATGCATTGAGGTCAGCATAATCTGTACCACCATCACGAACAAATAATGCATTTGATGCAGGCGTCCAATACAAGTTATAATCTATTGTATTTACTGTTGATGTTGTTTGATCTAACGATTCAAAAGCGTAATCTGATTTAGAAGTAAATACGTTATTTTGAATGGCTAATCCAACCATGTCATTTACTCTGAATGCAGCTCTGGCTCCTTCACTGTAAAAGGTGTTGTGCCATACGTCTGTTTCTTCGATGTCATCAAGATAACAAGCGTAATCATTTACAGAGGATACCACATTATTAATGATACGTCCTCGTGAAGAAGGAACTTCATCAAAGTTTCCGTCGGCAATATAAAGACCATAATCTGGTGCTGAAACAACATGATTTCCTTCAATCATAAACATCATTTGGTCAAAAAGGTAAATACCGTCAGCATTATTGTTTACCAAACCTTTGATCGTATTGTTCAAAATCATTAAGGAATCCTGGTTATCACAATAGAAACCATAATCTTCCTGATTTTCGAGTAGGTTATTTGAGAACGTATTGTTCGTATTAAATGCGAGGTTTTCTCCTTCGAAATGGATTGCTTTTTCACCACCAAAAATATGCACACTGTCAATCAAAGTAAAGAAGGCATTTGGCCCCTCTCCAAAAGACGAAGTTTCACTATTTGAGGCTGAAACGCCAATTACGTCGTTCAGGCCTGTTGCAGTAGATAAATTGATCTTACACTTTTTAATTGTATTATTTTCAGCATTGTTCGTTAATTGAACACCATACGCATCAGCTGTTCCTGTGTTCTCCAAAGTTATGTTTTGGATCGTAACCCAGTCCGTTCCGTTTAGTAAAATATTACTTAATGCTGGATTGGATAGTGTAACAGCACTCGTATCAGCACCATCAATGGTCACTGTATTCACAGCAGAAACTCCAGTTATTTCATTGAGTAGTAACCGTTCGTTATAAGTACCTGGCAGAACGTTGACAACAACTGGTCCTGATACACCGCATGTATTCAATACGAATGCAAGATCATTAAAAGTAGGGAAGTCGCCACCTGAACCTAGCGTATACGTGCCATTCAACGCTGTACATAACGTAACTTCAAGAGTGTCATTGGAATTACAAAACTCGGTGGTTCCATTGGGGTTAGTGGACCAGGCTTTTAGGTTTGTCACTCCAGCATTGAAATTATAAGAACCTATCCCGGTGTTAGTAGCTGCTCCTGTTGCAAGATTACCCGTCCAGTTAAATACGGGTTGAGAAGTTCCATCAATACTCCATGCAATATCAGCAGTGGTTAAGGTACTTGTTCCGTAGTTTGAAATTTCTACATCAACATTGTTGTTACCTGGAGTGATTGGATTCATTGGAGCGATTAATGCCGAGATACCAGCATCGTCTGGAAACATCGTGCCAATAGAAATATCGTCGATAGCCATATCACTGTAAAAGTTGTTTCCTGTTTCTCCTCTGAAGCGAATAAATATTGTATCGCCAATATATGCATCGAGGTTTACAGTGCGTTGTTGCCATAAGTCAACATTATCGTTGATCGAATCTAATTCTGTCCATGTATTTTTAAAGTCGTTTGAAACATCAACGAATAGATCGCCCATGGAAGATCCATACATGTGATAAGCAAAACTTAAGTCATAAGATGTTAACCCTGGTGCACTAAGATCAATTCCTTCTGAAATGAGGTATGCTGATATATCGGGATTACAAGGGTTAGAAGATTCTATATAAATGTATTTACCGACTGCTGTACCCAACGTATTGTCAACAGAAGGCCCCGTAGAACCTGATGAAGTTGCACCACTATGAACGGCCCAGTCCGACGTTTCATTTGGATTTGTTGTGACATTGGTAAATATACCTGTGATATTACAGGCGTCTCCACAATTATCAGAACAATTGCTCTGTTCTTCAAAATCAACTGTTTTTAAACAAGCGTCAAGGTAGTTTTGACCAAAGGAATAATTTCCTGCCAAAAGCAATGTTAATAGTGCTACAAAACCAAGTTTTGTAGGTAAGTAATACTTCTTTTTCATAATGAGTAATATAATATTATTGTTATGACAAAAATACACTGATCCAGAATAAATACGATTGTATAGTTATTAACAATCGTTCCTATTTTTCAACAATCCGTGCGTTTGCTATTGTTTCCATGAACTTCATACTAAGTTGTTTCTCTATTTTCTTTGGAGCTTATTGTATTAGTTCGTAATTTCACATCATGAAAAAGCAAATTTTAAATTACACCACCGCCTTGCTATCACTTTTTGTTTTAGGTAGCTGGGGCAGCAATTTGGCTCAAGAACAGCCCCAAAATCAGAAAGACACAGAGACTGTCCTTTCTCAATTATTTTCTTCGGGAGATACTTTTGATGAAATAACAGCTGCGGCTGACAACCACTTTAGAATAAAATATCCAAATGCCAAAAAAGCAGATCTTTGTGAAGGAAATAATCGTGATGGAGACTATGTGAAATATCAACGATGGAAAGCATTTTGGAAAAATCATCTCAATGAGGATGGAACGTTGGGAGATTTCACCAGGAACAACCAAACACAAATAAAATCGGGACTGAAAAGCGGATTGTGTGATGGTGATGAATTTTTAGTGAACTGGACCAATTCGAATTACAACGCGAATATGGGGTGGCAAATTGATCTCGGTCGAACGAGCAGCATGGCTTTTCACCCTTCAGACCCCGATACTTATTATGTTGGTGCGGCTTTTGGCGGGCTTTGGAAAACAACGAATGGCGGTGGAAACTATACACTTTTAAATGATGAATTACCCCTTTCAGCTGTTTCCGGAATTGCTATAGATCCCAATAATCCAGATCACATTGCGATTGCATTGAGTGATATCTTGTGGTACGGCCCTGCTGGGATAGGTGTGTATGTGTCTACAGATGGAGGTACGACCTTTCAACCGACGAGTTTAACCTGGTCACTGTCTGATGGTGAACGTATTTATTACATGGATCAAGATCCATTCGATGGTGATAAAATTATGATTGCCACCAATGCTGGAATCTATAAAACCGACGATTTTTTTGCGACTTCAACGGAAGTTTTACAGAATGATATGCGGCACATTACGTATAGTCAATCAAGTCAAGGACTTGTTTTTGCCGGTGGTGCAAATGGTGAGTTCTACAGAAGTACCGACGGCGGGGGCAACTTCAATCTAGTGACCGATTTTGGAGGGGATCATGTGCGAATCGCTGTACCACTGGCTTCTACTAATTCTAGT